>NZ_JBGOOI010000032.1:0-50454 GCF_041439605.1 Vibrio sp. 1F169
CTTCCGACGTCTCGGAAAACCAAGTAGTTATCTCTAAGTTACTTTTAATAACGGCTCAAAATTCAGAAGCTTTAGAAAAACTTTCAAAAAACCACAAATTAAATATTAAAATCAAATTTATCAGACACTTAAAATTTCACATTTTTTATAACAGTGGCAGCCTTCAATTGAGAATGCATTTAAAAGTGTTCAAAAAACACACTAATCACTGTTTGAGTTATCCTATATAGAGAAATGAATAGTCGCCAAAGAGCTCAGATTGGTATGCTTCTTATACAAAGAGTTGAGTTGTTTGTCGTGAAACAAATAAGTGAGATCGAGGTTTTGCGGATTTGAAAGGTAAACTAGACGATCTAAAAGAAAATAAAAGTGTAGAAATAGAAAGGAAAAAGCCCCTTTCCCTGTTAAGGAAACGGGGCTAGTTGGCGTGTCAGAGCCTGTGCGGAGATCATCGAGAAATGAACACATTTCCGACGCGCCGTTGCATTCTTACCGTAAAAATGGATAGCAGGTGAGAGATGAGAGAGCTAAACACCCGATAGTAAGTATGCTTGCCAGTTTCCCTTGCTACGCAGTTCACGTCTGAACACGAGTAGCAAGTTCAACCAATAACTATTGCAATAGTGATATTGCAGAGTTAGGCAACTGTTTTGCTTGAGCAAGTATTGATGTACCTGCCTGTTGCAGAATTTGAGCTTTGGTCATTTGCGTTGTCTCTTTCGCAAAGTCTGTATCTTTGATTCGGCTGTTTGAAGCGTCTACGTTCTCTTGAACATTTGCCAAGTTATTAATACTGTGGCTTAAACGGTTCTGCTTCGCACCCAAATCAGCACGCTGTGAATCGACATACTGCATCGCAGAATCAATTACACCGATTGCGTTTTGTGAACCAGCAACGGTATTCAAGTCGATATCCTGAACCAATGAAGTTCGACCTTCACTTTTAAGGCCTAGCTCAGAGGCTAAACTGCCCGAGATCGACATCGCGCCTTCTAAATCAGGTTCCGCAACAAATATTTGCATGCGACCTTCATCCGTCACAGACGCATTCACTAGATCAGATTGGCCGTTAATGTAAGTTGCTAGTTCTTCGATATCTTCACCCACTTTGGCGCTTATATCGAGAACAATGGCTTCACCCGCTTTAGTTTTAAATTCAAACTTAAGGTCTTTTGCTGTTGGTGGAACTTCCCAACTATTGTCTTTAGCGTGTTCAGAGTCGAACGTCGTTCCTCCCATGCGGAAGTCATCAGCACGAATACTGGTTAACGCCATGATCATAGCTTCACCAGAGTTTGAACCAATCTGGAATGAAGCTTCACCGAATGAACCATTCAATAGACGACGGCCACCGAAAGCAGTGGTCTCTGCGATACGGTTAAGCTCATCTTGAAGTGCCATTGTCTCTTCGTTTAGCGCTTGACGCTCTGCCGGAGAGTTGGTGCCGTTTGATGATTGAATCGCCAAGTCACGCATGCGTTGTAATACGTTCGTTGATTCATTCATCGCACCTTCTGCTGTCTGAGCAATCGAAATACCATCATTAGCATTACGCATTGCTACATCCAGACCACGTGATTGCGCGGTTAAGCGGTTCGAGATTTGCAGGCCTGCCGCATCATCTTTTGCGCTATTGATTTTATGACCTGATGACAAACGCTCCATAGAAGTCGCTAAGTCATTAGACGATTTATTCAAGTATCGCTGTGCTGTCATAGCAGATACGTTAGTGCTTACATTAATAGCCATATTGCTCTCCTTATGAGTTCGCAAAGTCACTGCGAAGCGGCCAGCTTTACTCTCATATGGATAAGCACTGACCGTGTATTACGCGATAAACCCTAGATAAGGTTTAAGATCTGTATTAATCATTTATGAAAATTATAAAAGCATGTTGTGTGCCAACTTTTATTTTAATTCCAATAAACCTAAAATAAACATAAAAAACAAACACTTACCCCCCCCTCCCATAAGAGCTAATTATATCAAGTCGAGAAAATAAGATATTGATATCTCTCGTTGCCGTTTTTTGCCGCTATTTTTCAAACATGCCACACTGAACAAAAAAGTGGCAATCCATAGAATTATTCGCACATATGGCATAGCACATACGGCAGAGAATTAACCCCAGATTAACGGCTGTTCATAGCTAAATATAATTAAACAAGGTCAGGTCTTTCGTCTTGCCAAACGCTTGTTGTGAAGCTTGTAGCGCTCGAGAGTTTTCATTGAATTCAATGATGGCTTTCGAATAGTCCAAGTCTTCAAAATTGCTTTTTGCTTTCGCTAAAGACAACTTAAAATCTTCATGTTGCTGCTCTTGAATATCCAATGTACTCAAACGAGCACCGACATCCGTTCTCGCCTTAGTCAAATGAATAAACGCGGCATGAAATTCTTCGGTCATTTGGTGCAACTTTGCCGTTGCCGATGCATCTGATACAGGATTTTCTGCCTGTTCGGCGGTCTCTTTGAACGTATCAAAGATAGAGAATGTCTCTCTCGGCTCTAAAGTGATCGAGTCACCTTTCGTGATCTGTCCTTTGAATTGGATATTCAAACCTTCATAAACAACTCCCTTCGAAGGGTCAAAATCTTCTGCAGCAACCACTGCACCGTCTTTTTCAAGCTGATAAGCGAACTTGCCCGTCTGCATATCAACAAAAGTGACTTTATAAGTTGCACTATCGTCAGCTGTATTAGTTGCACGCCCTAGCAATAACTCAGAGGCTGGTTCAAGGTCATACTGAGGTTCGTAATCACCGAACGGGTTATCTATTTCCATAAACAACTTACTGCCCGGATCGTTCATTGCCATTTCAAAGCTCGTTGCTACTCGCATCTTTCTTTGATAGTCATCACCTTGATAAGAAACATTCCCTTCATTATCTTGAAAAAATGGCTGGCTCTTGGGCTTGGTTCCTGAAAATGTGTAGTTACCTGACTCATCTTGAGTATTCGCTAAATGTAGAAGATTATTCGATAACTCTTGAATTTCACGTTTCTTCGCTAAGCGGTCTTCCGGAGAAAGTGCACCGTTAATCATTTCCATCACGGTTCGTTTTGCTTCATCCGCGAACCCTTCCGAGTTGGCGACCATGACTTCATGATGTTCAAGGCGGTTTCTAATTAGAGTGATCGCATCGACATACTGTTTAAGTTGCTCAGATTGCTGGCCGATGTTTTGTAAATAATGCGTCGCCAAAGGATCATCACTCGCCGACTGTAATTTCTTACCGGAAGCCAGTTGTGCTTGATTATGATGCACCTTGTTTTCTTGGCGGCGAAAGTCATTTTGTACTGACTGATAATTATGAAAGCTAGAAATACGAGTCAACATTTATATCTCCTACCTCAAAGCCAAAATAGTATTAAACGTATCATTGGCGGCTTGCATGATGCGTGAAGAAGCCATGTACGCTTGCTGAAATTTCATCATATTTGCTGCTTCTTCATCTAGGTTCACCCCAGAGACTGAAGCAATACGTTCTTGAGCTGACTCTTTTTCTAGCCTAGCAATATCACTCAAGCGATTTGCCGTTGAAGATTTCAAGCCCGTATTGGTATTCAAGTTGTGGTAAAGATCTAAAATAGTAGACTCACCATCATCCAAGACTTTGTCTGTTTGGAGATCTTGCAATTTACGCAAGTTGCCATTGTCACCTTCTGATGGGACAAGGTTTGCCGTAAATTTATCGTTTGCCACCGCGCCCGGTGTAAGTTCAAACGTTGTGCCATTAATTGTCACAGGGCCTTGTGGTGGATACGGTTGAGGCTGCATAAGTATGTTGCCCTTAGGATCGGTAACTGCAAACTGTTCGCCCTTTGGTGACACTATCACTTCAAATTCTCGTAATTGACCTGCCGCCAAAATTTTGAAACCTGCAGTGCCTTTGGCAAAGGTAGTTGATGCCTCATAGCTTTGCGCCGCAATATCTTTAGGGTCTTTGGTTTCCATCTGAATCTGCGCGGCAAAGTTGCGAGTTGGGCGTAGTAAAAGCTTCTCACCCAGTTCAGGCGGATTTCGAATTTCCACTCGCATGCCATCTAAATAAAAGGCATTGCCGGTTGAATTAGTGCTAACTTTTACCGTTTCACCATCTGGCTTAATCACCACATAATCGCTGCCATCGTATTTCAGACCATACTCGCCGCCTTTCAGAGCAGAAGTATCATCAATATAAACCGCGACATCCGCTTTAGACTGTCCATGAGCAGTAACACGAGACTTAGCCACTAACTCAGAGTTCACATCGGTAAACAGGTTTTTACCTACATTGCCATTGAGATCCAAACCTTGCGATTGCAGTGCATTGACCTCGTATGAAAACGCGGTCGCCAAACGACCAAGCTCATCCATAACTGCAGGAATATGTTCATCACGCATGTCTAACATCGCGCCGATTTGTCCATCAATATCGCGGTTAGTAATCGCCTTTAATGACTTTCCTTCAACGATAGCAAGACGACGCTGATGTGCATCTGGTACGCCATCGATCATTTTCAGTTGGCTCGCTTCTGTACCAGAAACTAAGGTATGACCATTACCGACATGGACATTAAACCCTTCATTATTAGCTCGTGGTGTCACCGTCACTTTAGTGTAACCAGAAAGCTCATTAACTAGCTGTTCGTGTTGATCTTGTAGATCATTATGAGGTCCGGGAGTTCGTACCATTAGTCGCTGAAGATCACGGATCTCGTATGCAATTTGGTTAACTCTCTCGATACCCATGTCTAATTTCTTATTCGCAGAATCAGACTGTTGACGAACGGTTTCATGAAATTCATTTAACGTTTTACTTAATAACCCAGCTTTTTCTATGACGACTTTTCGTGTACCCACATCATTCGGGGTATCAGCGAGCGTCTTAACAGAATCAAACCACTCATTAAGGTTCTCTGGGATCTTCTTCGAAACAACCGATGACAACATGCTTGACAGCATATCCAGGTTAGCTTCGGTATCCGCTTTGTTAGCGGCATTGGTTGTTGATAAGTTAAGTTCCTTGACGGCAAACTGGTCCCACGAGCGGCGAACATTTTCCACATGCACACCCATACCGTAGGTTTGACCACCGTACTGGCGCGGGTCATTCACACCTTGAACCACAGACTGGCGGCTATAGCCTTCTGTGTTGGCGTTAGAAATGTTATGACCTGTGGTGTTTAGCTGTCTCTGAGCAGTAAGAACACTTTGTGCTCCTACATTCAGAAGATCCGACGCCATAATGCCCCCAAAAAACTTAACAAAATCAGCATGAACTGATTAACTACTACAGCTTATTATTAAGATATTTAGCAATATATGTGCCAACAGAAACAACGGAGAGTTAAAAGACAATAATTTATTGAAGTGTAAGGAGAAAACTATGGATGGCGCGTAAGACTGAAGGGGCGGATAAGAAAAGAGCCTGCCGGTGGCAAGCTCTCGAGTGCATTCAATAACGCTATTTCATCTCATCAATCTTAGCTTTAACTCGTAAAACTTTGTCGGCATAGTTAGGGTCGGTTGCGTAACCCGCCTGGTGAATGCCTTTGATGAAATTCTCAGAGTTACCTTGATGCTGCAATGCCGTTTCGTATCTTGGGTTTTCGTTCAAGAACTTCACGTAATCATTAAAGCTATCTTCGAAATTAGAGTAAGAACGGAAAGAAGCAGACTCTTTAACGGCTGTTTTACCATGGAACTCTAGAGTTTGAGTAGCAACCTTATCGCCCTTCCAACTTCTATCAGCTTTGATGTTGAATAGGTTGTTGCTGTTGCCCAAAGAGTTCTTAATCATCATAGAACCCCAACCTGTTTCAAGTGCCGCTTGTGCCAATAGCAGTGATGAATCAACACCGAGTGCGCTCGCCGCTTTTTCAGCGTAAGGCTTCATTGAGGCAACAAACGATTCTGGAGAATCAAAGGAAACTGGTTGTTTTGCTGCTGACACGTCTGTTGCTGACATAGCTTGCGCAGATTGAACTTCAGGTGATCTATCTTGTGAACGACCAGAGTACTGCGGTCTTTGCAGTGAAGTATCAAAGCCTTCATTGCGAACCTTATCTTCAGTTGCATCATTTGCTTGGCCAGCACTTAACTGAGCTACGATCATGTCCGCAAGACCGAGCGAACCAGATGCACTGAGTTCACTCGCCATCTGGTCATCTTGCATCTGACGATAAAACTGTTCATTCTGGCTGTTCAACATATCTGACTTAAAGCTCGAGTTCGCATCGCGCATCGACTTAAACAACATCGAGGTAAAAATAGATTCAAACTGTTTTGCTGCAGCGGTTAGCGCTTCTTTTTCACTGCCTTCTTCACCGCTTACCGCTTGTTGACGAAGACGGTCTAGGCTACCAATATCGTGGATAAAGCCGATGTCATTGTTATTTTTAATCATGCTTTACCCCTTAAATAATGATCAACTGACCTTCAATTGCACCCGCTTGTTTCAGTGCTTGAAGGATTGCCATTAAATCAGAAGGTGCGGCGCCGACTTCATTGACAGCGCGTACCAAATCATCAAGCGTTAAACCGGGTTCGAACTTGAACATTTTACCATCGGCTTCGGTTACTTCGATGTCCGAATCAGGAACGACTACCGTTTGACCACCAGAGAATGCGTTAGGTTGACTCACGTTTAGATTTTCTTTGATTGCGACTGTCATGCCGCCGTGTGTTACTGCTGCTGCTTTTAAGCGCACATGCTTACCAACAACAATAGTACCGGTACGAGAGTTAACAATGATTTTTGCAGAGCCCTCTGCAGGGTCAAATTCGATGTTTTCGATGGCAGACAAGAAAGCCACACGTTGGCTGATTTCACGTGGCGCACGAACTTTTACAGAAGTCGCATCGACCGCAGACGCCATTTGAGGGCCTAGGAAATTATTAACCGCATCAGCTAAACGCTGAGCCGTAGTAAAATCAGATTGGATTAAGTTGAAAGTGATGTAGTCACCACGACCAAATGGGGTTGGGATTTCTTGCTCTACCGTCGCACCGCTAGAGATGATACCGACGTTAGGGTTATTACCAACGAGCTTAGAACCATCGTTGCCTTGAGCACTAAAACCACTCACAACCAAATTACCTTGTGCCACAGCGTACACTTGACCGTCTAGACCTTTAAGAAAAGTCTGCAGCAAAGTACCACCACGAAGGCTTTTTGCTGAACCAATAGACGACACCGTTACGTCTACTTCCTGACCTTGCTTAGAGAATGCCGGAAGTTCAGCGGTAACGATTACCGCCGCAACGTTTTTGGTTTTTGGCTTGGTGCCAGGCGGCAATTGAATGCCAAAATTTTGCAGCATTGCGTTAAACGTTTGATCGGTAAAGGGAGTTGTCTCACCGGTGCCCGGCAAACCTGTGACCAAACCATAACCGACAAGTTGGTTACTACGAACACCCGCTACTTTTGCCACGTCTTTTATACGCGCGGCATGAGCACTGGTGGCAAGAAATAGCATGCCGAAGAGTACGAGTGTCAGTTTTTTCATTGAGTAACCTGTCTGTATTGCTTTAATTTATAATGAGTTAGCTTGAAATTAGATAATTCTTAAAGTGCCAGTATGTCGACACAGTCTCAAGCTCTACAAAGATACATTAAAGAATCGTGCCAAGAACCCAGGTTCTTGCATATCTTTCTGCACACCCGTACCTGAGTACTGAATTCGTGCATTCGAAACACGGTTCGAAGCAATGGTATTCTCAAAGTCGATATCGTCAGGGCGGATGGTGCCACTTAAGCGAATGTACTCATCACCCGTATTCAACGTCATCCACTTTTCACCGCGAACCACTAGGTTGCCATTAGCTAATACTTCAATAACTTCAACGGTAATGTAACCGCTAATGCTGTTACTTTGGTTAGCTGATGCATCTCCAGCAAAGGTGTTGGTGTTACTCAGATCGTAAGAAAAGTTGTATTTACCAAGTTCTAGATTTTCACCACCTACAGCTAACGGTTCCATCGATGCATCGTTCGATTTAGACATATCTGCATTAGCTTTTTTAGTCGCTCGCGTATTCTCATCTAACGCAACTGTAATAATGTCACCAATACCGCGAGGTTTTGAGTCGTCATACATGCTACCAATGTGGTTAGCATTGAACAGTGAGCCTGTTGCTGCCGCATAATGCTCTTGTTTTTTCTTCGGGTTAATTGGCGCCCATGCAGGATCACCAGCAATAGGGTCCGTTCTATCTCGAAGTGTGTCGATAATACCAGAGCTTTCCTGGGCAGCCTTGTCGCCTTCTACAGCATCAACCACAGTCGTTGCGTTCTCTTGCGCCGGAGTTTCAATTGGCTCCAGTGTGGTACAACCCGTCATAGATAAAAACAGAGCTAAACAAACAATACGTTTCATGGCGATGTACTCTCAGCAGACAATAGTAAACAGAACGATTAAAAGAAATAAGTAAACAGCGAATTAACCAGCTACAGCTGTTGGTTAACGAAGCTCATCATCTTATCTACCGCCGAGATAACTTTTGAGTTCATTTCGTATACACGTTGAGCTTCGATCATGTTAACCAACTCTTCAGTTACGTTTACATTAGATGCTTCAAGCATAGACTGACGAACATTACCTAAGCCATTCAACCCCGGAACGCCCTCTTGCGGGTCACCACTTGCACCTGTAGGCAAGTAAAGGTTTTGGCCAATGGGCTCTAAACCACCTGGGTTTACGAAATCAGTAATGGTGATTTGACCAACCACGACGTTGTCTTGCTGACCACGTAGACGAACCGACACCTCACCATCGTTACCAACCGTTACCGAGATCGCGTCTTCAGGAATAACGATTTCGGGTTGTAGGGCATAACCTTGACCCGATGTTACGATCGCACCGTCACCGTTCAATGTGAACTGACCATTACGGCTGTAACCTGTTTCACCGTCTGGCATCTCAACTTGGAAGAAACCGTCGCCTTCAATCATCATATCTAGACTATTCGACGTTGTTTGTGCGTTACCGTGAGTGTGCACCTTTTGAGTTGCAACTACCTTAGAACCAGCACCCAACATCAAACCACTTGGCAACTCAGTATTCTGAGACGATTGGCCACCTGGTTGGTTAATATTCTGATAGAACAAATCTTCAAACACCGCACGGCTCTTTTTAAAACCAATGGTTGAGGCGTTGGCAAGGTTGTTTGAAATTGTTGAAATATTGGTTTGTTGGGCGTCTAAACCGGTTTTACTTACCCATAATGCTGGATGCATAGCAATTTCCTTAAAATTCTATTAGCTCATACGAAGCAGTGAATCAGACGACTTGTCCATTTCCTCTGCTGTGCTCATCATCTTGACCTGCATTTCAAACTGACGTTGTAAGTCAATTAAGCTGGTCATTTCACCTACGGCATTTACGTTACTGCCTTCGATAGCACCTTTAAGCAACGTTACCGCTGCATCTGCTTCGTATGCCTGATCTGGGTTTTTCGAACGGAAGAGGCCATTCGTATCTTTAAACAAGCTTTGGTTATCTGGACGCACAAGCTTGATACGATCAACTACGGCTAATTCTTCAGCTGGAGCGCCTTGAGGAATCACCGAAATCGTACCATCTGTACCAATTTCTACTTTACTGATTGGGATTGGGAGCGTGATTGGTGCGTCGTTTTCACCAAGCACTAAATGGCCACTTGCGTTGGTAAGCAAACCGTTTTGGTCAACCCTTAGGTTACCGTTACGGGTTAAACCTTCACGGCCAGTATTGTCCATTACTGAAATCCAACCATCACCTTGAATGGTGACATCGAGATCTCGGCCAGTAGTAACCACACTACCCTGAGCGAAATTATGACCCGGACGCTCTGTCATGCTGAAAACACGAGTAGGCATGCCTTCGCCATACGCTTGCATTGAACGTGCCTGTGCTAAATCAGCACGGAAACCCGTTGTACTTACGTTGGCGAGGTTGTTTGAACGCAGCTGCAAAGCCTGCATATTTTGCTTAGCGCCACTCATGGCAAGAAACAGTGCGCGATCCATAATTTTGCTCCAAAAAATCATTTTCTGGAACTAATAAAGCAAACACTATGCCAACATTTTTAACTGTTATTTATCAAAAACTTAAATGAAAAAACAACAAAAAAGACTGATCGCAAAGGATCATTGAGGAAGAATTGTTGCCAGAGGCATTACCGGGCGGCAATAGGGGCGGCAAATAGACAAGCAAGCAGCCATACGTAATTCACCAACAATACCCAATTCAATAACATTGAATTGGGTATTCGCAGATGATTCAAACGCTCGAAACGATTAACGAATCTGAAGAATATTCTGTTGTAGTTGGTTGTGTACTTCTAGAGAACGAGAGTTCGCTTGGAAGTTACGTTGAGCAGAAATCAAATCAACCAATTCTTGAGTCATATCGATATTCGACTGCTCTAGTGAGCCATTGTTGATACTACCAAATGAACCTTTATTTGATTCACCCCAGATTTTATCACCTGAAGCCTTAGTAGAATCCCATTGAGTGCCGCCTTTCTTATCTAGACCATGTTCATTAGGTACACGAACTAAACCTACGCGGCCTAGTATCACATTTTCACCGTTTGAGTAACTGCCTAGAACACTGCCGTACTCATCGAAATCGATTTTGGTTAAGAAACCAGTTGTCGCGCCATCTTCATCAAACCTAGACAGTTCGAATGGAGCGGCAAACTGAGTTGAAGAATCCAGACCAAAGTTAAGTACCTGTGTCGGATCTGCGCCGTTCAAATCAACTGCGTTCTCACCAGCGCCGATTGGATCAGATAGAATTGGCTGACCACTGTTAAGGCTTGCTAAGGTACCGTCATTGTTGAATTTCATGGTGTGACCAACATGACCTGCTGAATTCGTCGCGTCGCCACCAGTAATGTTTACCGGCTTCTCGCCCGTTTCATCTGACATGGTGTAGTACGTTTGCCAAGTATTCGGTTGAGTCTGATCTTTTAGGTAGTAAGTCGTTAACTTGTAAGACTGTCCCATAGAATCGTAGACCGTCGAAGACGTTGCACGGTTATAGGTATCTGGATCTTTGAAATCAAATGTTGCCGGGTCTTTAAGATCACCGTTCGCAGGAAGGTTAACCCCTACTTCAATGTTTTCTGTCTGTTTAGGCTTACCAAACTCAGCTGGAATGTCGAGAGGCTTTGGTGCATAAGAAAGAACTTCACCCGAGTTTGGATCGACATCATAACCTAAAAGAAACTCATCATTGGCCGTAACCATGTAGTTGTCTTTGTTTAGGTGAAATGCACCATTACGCGTTAGTTCATTGATCTCTGGCACCATACGGTCTTTCGATACTGCAAAGAAACCTGTACCACTTACACGCAAGTCCATTGGGTTATTCGTATAGATACTTGAACCTTCATGGAACTGTTGTGCCACTTGGCTAGCTTGCGCACCGCCTCCTGGCGTCGTTTTTGCGTTAGTGAACAACGAGCTTGAGTAAACATCCCCGAACTCCGCACGAGACTCTTTAAAGCCAAATGTGTTTGCGTTCGCAATGTTGTTACTGGTTGTATTCAGGTCTAACTGTGCAGCGGATAGACCGCTTAAAGATACATATGACATTCCAATATTCTCCTAATCTAGCTAGCATAATCACTCTAAAAAGAGCTACGCTTTACCAACTTCTAGTACTTCAGCAAGTCGTACTGGCGATGTAAAACCAGCCAGATTGAGTAGTACGTTGCCATCGCCTTTACCAAGAAGCACACTGTTCACGTTCGCATAACTCGACACTTGGAACTCTGTGTTCTCACCTTCCAATAAACCCGACGCTTTCACGTTGTATTTACCGGCCGGCAATGGATTACCGTCTTCGTCTTTTCCGTCCCACTCAACACGCGTGTCACCAGATGGTTTTGAGCCGATATCAAAAGTGCGAACCAATTGGCCAACTTCATTCTCAACACGGACCATTACATTGTCCATTGCCTGAGGAAGCTTAACCATTGACGCCATACCGCCATCACCTTGTTTCACACCTGCCGCTCCAGGAACCAATACATCGCGGCCAACCAAAGAAGATGCCTGCAGTGCTTGGTTAGAGGTCATTGATGAATTCAAGCTTTCAAACTGTGTATTCATTTTGCCAATGCCATCTACGGTCGCAAATGAAGCCATTTGCGCAATCATCTGGTCATTGCTAACCGGCTTAAAAGGGTCTTGTTGTGCAAGTTGCTTAGTCAACAACGATAAGAAGTCATCTTGTTTAAGATCTTGCTTACCTGTCGTTTCATCGGGCTTCTTAGCACCATCTTGAAGACTCTTCAGCTGGTCAACATAGGACAAGCCGCTTTGACCAACATTGTTGATTCCAGCCATTTGCTACCTCCTTATCCTTATTGACCCATCTGCAGCGTACGCAGCAGCATTTGTTTACTCGAGTCAGCAACCTGTACGTTTGTTTGATACGCACGTGATGCTGAAATCATGTTTGCCATTTCTTCCATAACGTTCACGTTAGGCTTATAGATGTAGCCTTCGTTGTTCGCTAACGGGTGATCTGGGTTGTACTCCGCATTCAGCGGTTTATCGCTTTCTACGATACCTAATACTTTTACTGGCACAGTGTGACCACTATTACGTGCCTGATTTAACTCAGCGCCAAACACTGCGTGACGAGCCTTGTAAGTGTCTTTAGCAGAGCTACTTACACTGTCTGCGTTAGCAAGGTTACTTGAGGTAGTATTTAGACGAACAGATTCAGCACTCATCGCAGAACCAGTCACATTGAATACATTAAATAAGCTCATCTAGTTATTCCCCTTTTATCGCTTTAGTTAAATTCTTGAACTTACTTCCTAAGAAGTCGAGAGAGGCTTGATGCCTAATTTGGTTTTGCATGAAAAGATTTCGTTCCAAATCCAAATCAACCGTATTGCCATCTCCAGTATCAGGTTGCGTAGGAATTCGATACTTCGTTTCCCCATTCACCGTTGTTGAGGCAGAAATATGCCGACCGTCTGTTCGGCTAAGACCAATGCTTGCCCCAGAACTTGCCGCCTGCAGTGATTTATTAAAGTCTAATCCCTTTGCTTTATACCCAGGCGTGTTAGCTTGCGCGATATTGGTGGAAAGCACCTCAGCGTTACGCTCACGTACACCAACTGTGTGCTGGTGAATGCCTAAAGCATTGTCAAAAGAAATAGCCATGTAAACCTCAACTCAAGAACTGACTGTCATGAAATAACCCAAGCAATATATATACCAACTTTAAAAATAAAGTGGCCGACCATTACTTTTACAGGTTACTCGTGGGTAAACTTGCAATATACAAGCCAACAAATAGAGTAAATTGGAATGTCACTCTGACTTAAAGATATAGATTAAATGAGAAAAAGAAAACCCAGCACTTGGCTGGGTTTTAAATTTGGACAGTAATATTGCACCTTAAAGTGGTGACACTAATTACTTTAATTTGTAGATGATGCCTGGATTACAGCGAACCATTTCAAAACGATCCGTTAAGCCGGTTAACGATTCAGACGCACCCAATAACAGGTAACCACCAGGGTTCAGGCTATTTGCCATCTGGTTAAGTACTTTTGACTTCATATCCGGAGAGAAATAAATCAACACGTTACGACAAAAGATAATGTCGAATTTGCCTAACAGTGCATAGCTCTCCATCAAGTTCTGAGGACGGAAGTTTACCATTCGCTTAACGTTGTCTTTCACTTTCATACGACCATCGCCAGCATCTTCAAAGAAAGTGCGACGGCGCTCAGGAGAAAGTCCTCGGCCCAAGGCAAGGTTGTCATAAGCGCCAGTGCGGCACATATCTAACATACTTGCTGAAATATCAGTAGCGGTAATCGATACATTTGGCAACATACCCGGCTTACGTGCTTGGGTCTCAAGTATCGTCATAGCCATTGAGTATGGTTCTTGACCTGAAGAGCTTGCCGCAGACCAAATCTTGATAGGACGTTTATTTGCCGCTATTTCCGGTAGAAGTTTATCCGCTAGTACAGCAAACGGATAAGTATCTCGGAACCAAAGTGTCTCGTTAGTCGTCATAGCATCCACTGCCGCCACTCTCAACTCACGGTTTCGACCTGTCACTACATCTCTTAGCAAATCAGACAATGAAGCAACATTAAACTTCGTTACTAATGGGCTTAAACGACTGCGCACTAAATACTGCTTACTGTCACCTAATACAATGCCACATTGAGATTCTAAGAAACGGCTGAAATCGCGATACTCTTGATCACTTATTGTTATAGCAGTCATTAATGTCTCTTTTAGTTAGTTAACGCAGCTTTAACCGCGCCACCAAGCTCATCAGGATTGAATTTCGCGATGAAGGAGTTAGCCCCTACACGCTCAACCATGGCTTGGTTAAATACACCACTCAATGATGAGTGCAAAATTACGTATAAATCTTTTAGTTCTGCGTGACGACGAATCTCAGCAGTCAGCGTGTATCCATCCATTTCAGGCATTTCAATATCTGAAATCACCAATGAAATTTGATCGTAAATACTGCCTTCCGATGCCATTTTCATCAGAGTCTCATAGGCTTCTTTACCATCTTTGACAGCAATGACCTCAAAACCAATAGATTCTATAGCACGTTGAACCTGCTTACGAGCAACCGTCGAGTCATCAGCAATCAAGATTCGGCGAACCAATTCTTTCTCTTGTTCAACTTCTGCAATTTCCTCTGCGATTCTGCTATCCATGGTTTCATCAACAGGTGAGATCTCAGCAAGAATCTTTTCAACATCCAGAATTTCAACCAATTCATTATCGATGTTGGTTACCGCTGTTAGGTAATTATCTTTACCTGAACCATCTGGTGGTGGAAGAATAGCTTCCCAGTGCATATTAACAATTCTATCTACAGAGCTTACGAGGAATGCTTGGATAGTACGGTTAAATTCAGCAATCACCACAAAGCACTTATCGATATCAGATGTAGGACGTCCGCCTACCGCTAGGCTCAAATCAATGACAGAAACTGTCTGACCACGAATATGAGCCACACCTTTTACGAGATGATGTAAATTTGGCATTAAAGTCAGACGAGGGCATTGTAAAACCTCTTTCACTTTAAATACATTAATACCGTAACGCTGACGCCCCATTAGGCGAAAGGTTAGTAATTCTAATCGGTTTTGACCGACGAGTTGCGTACGCTGATTCACTGAATCAAGAATACCCGTCATGAGCTCATCTCCATATCAAACTTTTTGGATAGAAAGTGTTAGTCTACTGCAGGCTACGAACCACTAGAGAAATAAAATGACATATCATAAAGCAAACATATATCTTTTTTCCATAGCTATGTGTAGAACTATTTTTAAAACTGTCGCTAAGTTTATCGGCATTCTAACAATATTGTTTAGTTTTTTTACACACGCGGCAACGCCGGAACAAATTGACATGATCCAATCAGCGGCTGAGCAACACATCCTTGACTCGGTGGAGCAACCGCGAGGCGGTGAACTTTTTGTTAATTCCGCTAATGTAGACTCTAGAATCAAAGCAACAAATTGTCCTATCCCCCTTGAGACAAGTGCCTCTACAACAACCAACACTCGCAGCAGCATTACTGTTTTAGTTCGTTGTGTTCCTGATGAATGGCGTGTTTACGTGCCAGTGCGCCTTTCAATGTCAGTACCACTTGTCACAACGACTCGTTCACTGGCGAGAGGCGAAATTGTCGGTCAATACGACGTCACAACTGCGATGATCTCTCTCAACAAATTTCGTCGCCAAGGCTTTACCACTCCACAACAAGTCATCGGTGCTAAGGTAAAAAAGAACCTAAGACCCGGTGATGTTGTCGAAAGAGGCGATATTTGTGTCGTATGCCGAAATGAGAAGGTTATCATACAGGCAGTAAAAGGTGGCATGACCATTACCACCAAAGGTACTGCACTTACCGATGGCTCAATGGGTGATCAAGTTAGGGTGAAAAATGACAAATCACAGCGTATAATCGAAGGTATTGTTACCAGCATGTCTGAAGTCACGGTTTACTTTTAACACTTCACTTTAAAGTGTCGGTATCGTTAGCGCTTTTATTCTCAACTCTAACATCCAATTATAACGGTTGAGGTGTTTGGTTCGTTTTCGACTATTGAGCTAAAAATTGCTAAAGTATTCTCACCCATGGTCGATATTGACTGTACAGGTTCCCATTTTGAAGAAAAAGGCTTAACTATGGCAGGTATTGATAATATTCGTTCAGGGCAAACCCTAGCGAGCACTAACCGCTCAGCAGTGCGCTCTGATTCTAAGTCTGAGGCATCAAGAGCTGATGTGTCATCTAAATCACCCGCAAGCAAAGATGCGGTTTCACTAAGCCAACAAGGCAAGGCGATTGGTCAACTCCATCAAGAGATGGCAGCACAACCAAGTTTCGATTCAGTGAAAGTCGCGGCAATAAAAGAAGCGATCGCAAATGGCTCATACACTGTTGATCCAGAAAAGTTGGCCGACAACATGATGAAATTTGAAAACGAATTAAAAGGTCTTTAAGCAAACGTTAGCTTTTAAATAAAGTTATTATCTTAAAGTACACGAGGTTATTAGTAGGTTACATTATGGCGGCACTAGCAGATTTAGTTAATTTCCAACTTCAAAATGCCAAAGCCTTATCTGAATTATTGAGTTCAGAGAAAATCGCTATTACAAGCCGACAATCGAGCGATATTGAGCGAATAGCCAAAGAGAAAGTGGTTCTTGTTGAACAACTAAGATCAACCGATCAACGAATCGCTGCCCATACTAATATATCTGAACTAACCGAGAACCCTGAACTTGCTCAGTTAGTCGCAACCATCAAGTCCATAGTGCACGACTGCCATCAAGCGAACCTAGTAAATGGCGAAGCCTTGAATCGAGCACACCTTAGCTTCAAAAAACTCAGCAATATGATGCAGCAAAGTCACGGCAAAATTGGCATGACCTACAATGCCGGAGGCCAAACGCATACAATTTCTACGCTAGGAACCAACGTTAAAGCTTAGTTAGGTAAACCACCGCCCTCTCATATCTGTATCTGTATCTGTATCTGTATCTGTATCTGTATCTCAGCCTACCCTTCTCGTTACACCTATCAAAACGCCTATTAAGCCAGTGAATGTACTCCCCAAGCCAATAAACAAAAAAGCGGCAAGTACTTTAATACTTGCCGCTTTCTTATTCATAGCCGTTACTGGTTGCCGTTACGCCATCTGGAAAGCGAATAGCAGCCAATATAACAGGAGAAACATCCTTAAACTAGAACAACGTTTGTTGTCTCTTCTCAGGCACTGGTTGAACTTCGCCATAATTACGCAGTTGTTCCATTTTTCGGATATCTAACCGTAGTTCAGTCACATAGCTGTCGCCAACAGGGTAACTGCGCACCACTTCGGCACCACGGATAACACCATCAACCGCGCCTGAAGTTCTCTCAGTACCAAGACGCTGATCTTCAAGCTCAGCTCGACCACTCACGCGCATACCATACACTTGCTCGGCAAGTTCACGATACGCATCAATTTTAGAGGCTCTCATTGCTCGAATACGTTTCTCTTCGTCATTACGACCTTTCTGCTCGCTGACACTCGCGTAGCCAACCGCAACCAAAAAGTCATTAGGTCTCATGCTTTGTAATGGTTGGCAGCCGACAAGCAATAAAGCGGCAACAACAAATATTAACTTCTTCATCACGAACTCCTAAGGGCGAAGAATAACAGTATGAGGCTGACTGATCGTTGGATCAGAACGAATAATAACCCCATCTTGAGTTCGAATACTGTTCAGAGTATCTAAGTCACGACCAATACGGTCTGCAGGTAAAAAGCCTTGTGCGGAAGCAACAACGATGCGAGTTTGCATTCCGACCACACGAGCATTTACTAGAACACCGCCTTCTTGACGAAGCATAGTTCCAGTCAAAACATACTGGACGTCTTGCTCTTGGGCTAAGTCTTTCCAATCGCGGCTAATAGCAAAATCCCCCTGGTGGGTCACTTGGATAGAGCCTGTGGTTTTAAAATCAACCACTTTAAAACCTCGACGCTGAAACTGATGAATGAAACCTTCTGATACCGAGTTTCCTAACCAACTGGTTGTGTCCATGTGTTGCAGATCGACAAACGAGGTAATGGCAATGGGTGTTCTGGCTGAAATACTCGTATTCGACAAGATCAAATCTTCGGTCATGCTTTCCACGAAAAAATCCATGGTATGACGCGGGCTGTCCATCAACATAAACGGACTGCCTGAATACTCAGATTTACCGTTATAGATTGGCGAATAAGCGCATGATGTCATTAACATGACACTCATTACTACGAGCCATTTTTTCATTCTCTTATCTCCAGATATATTTAGTGCTTGCTGTTCCAATATGTTCTCGCCATGACTCTTTTCAATGGATTACAATGTTGGAACAATCTTTGCTTTTCATTAATGGTTCAGATTATGAAAAACGCACTTGAGTCAGCTTTAAGCTTATAGATATTTGTTAAGCAATATTTATACCCAACTGGTAACGAATAGATGAAAAAAATAATTTATTACTTATTTTCAATAAGTTTACTGACAACCATCAGCTTCAGTACTCATGCCTCTTGGTATGAAGTTACCGGTACTGCAACCATCGTATCGTCAGAGGATGCGGCAAGGGTTCATGCCCTAGAGGATGCCGTTTACAAAGCCATACAGTTCTCTGGCGCTGACATCGGCAGTATTGCAAACCTCACCCCCTACTTAGATGCAAAAAAGAAAGAATTTCAATTTACCAATCATGAAGTGCGCTACATCTTAGTAGAAAAAGAGAAGAAACGCGGTGGCAATATAATGGTCACTGCAAGGATAGACATCTACCCTTCGGCAAGTGCTTGCCATGAAAGCCAATATAAGAAGACGTTTTTGGTCGGTAATATTGATGTAAGCTCTCCACAACAAGCTGTGATGGGCCGAATCTATAACATTGGTGATGATTTTGGCCATGTCGTTAACCGACAACTGGCGCAAGAATCTCGCAGTTTTGTCTCTGTTGGCACAACAAATTACGACATAGACAAGCGTCGAGCGGAAGTGATCAAAATGATCGCACAAGATACGGGGGCACAGTACATCATAGGTGGTGACATCACCGACTTAACCGCAACCATTGAATCGAAGCTTTTGAAAGACGACATTATCAATCGCCAATTTGCGTTAGAAATGCAGGTATTCGATGGTAAAACAGGTCATCAGGTTTACAACCGAAGCTATCGCGAAGTAGCAAAATGGCCATTTGCGAAGACCAGTGAAATCGACACCCGCAGTGCTCGTTTCTGGGCATCAACCTATGGCAGCATGATGCTTCGTGTCAGTCGTAATATTATGTTGGATTTAGAATCGGAAGTATCTTGTAAAATCACGCTTCCTGAAGTTGCTGCTGTGTTTGGGAATATGGTGACCATTGATTTAGGCCGAATGCACGGTGTAGAACAAGGTGACAAACTTCAGCTTTGGCACACAGGTTCATTTATCGACCAAAGAGGCTTGCCACGCAATAAGGTCTCTCAAAGTGATATCACCCTGACGGTTTCTCGCGTTTATGAAAACGAAGCTGAACTCACCATTGATCAACCAAGCCTTGCGGGAAGTATTCAAATTGGTGATGTAATGCAGAAAATCATGTAGTTAGCAGCACCATCAACTCATGTTTTCTAATAAAGCCTTAGCAAAAGTACTAAGGCTTTATTTTTTTCATGAGGATTAGTTTCGGTTTCGCGGTATTTGTCGTAATCTTATTAATAACATAATCATCATTTAGCAAACTATGAGCCAGAATAATCTAATTGGTGCTACCGGTTACCGCTTTATCTCGAAAGGTAAGACCGCTTTTAAGATCCATATTCATACACCCGACGATACGGTATTACATCGTTCAGTTGGCTTTGTTCGTATGGGGGAAGACAAAGCACTCAAGAAAACCATCAAATTAAGAGATGAGCTAGGTAGACAGCTTTGGGGCAAGTTTTGGCCAAAGGTCCTCAAAGAGCCCTATCTCATGACACGTCTGCCTCATAGTTTAGAGCCTAAAATTGTATTTAAGCCTAATCCAACGCAGAGTGACCCTGAACATCGCGACGAGTGCTACATAGCGAAATGGCGTGTTTTCTCTGAGAATGGTGATTACAAATACAGAACGAAAGTATGTTCTATACGGAAACACGGTCGACTCGCAGCCTACAGCCAAACCAAACGAGCACTGCTTGAAGCTCACAAAGATGTGATTGAGCTGCTTATCTTTATGGGACGATTGAACAGCATTGATCTGAAGTAGTATCAACCTCGATAACTTCGTTAGAAACTTTGGATTCTGACGTACTGGAGTTGGTACTCGAGCTGAGAGGCTGATTATCAGATACAAAAACAGCCGCGCATTGCGGCTGTTTTGATTTATGGCTAACCATAGTGACCATTTAGCATGCTGTTATACCAATCACAGTAAGTAAGTGATCATAAATAGCGCAGGAAAAAGGCTTAAGAACAAGGCAGAAATTTTCGATAAGTAGTTATTCTACAATCAAAATTTCTAACGTAGTTATTGAGCGTTTTAACCAGCTAGGATGACCAGTTATTTACTACGATTGGTATTACATACTAAATAGACCATCTAGCTTCGGCATATCTCTGCCAGCGTCTTCAATCGACGTTTTGACTCGTTTACATAGGGGTTGCTTTGATCCCATGCGTAGCCCGCCAAAATCGAACATACCATTTGCTTTATCTTCTGGTTTGGTTCTTGATAGAAAATCACATCCTGAAGATCCCCCGAGTACCACCCTTCAACATACGTTCTGAAAGTATTTACCCCAATCATCAATGGTTCAGCGTATTCACGATCCCAGTCGACTTTCTCGCCATTGAGTTGTTTTTCCACACACTCAACCACAAACTGAGCCGACTTCATCGCAATAGTCACTCCCGATGAAAATACAGGGTCAAGAAATTCCCCTGCATTACCCAGTAATGCATACTTATCGGTTGCAAGATGTTTAACGTTGACAGAATAGCCACCAATTTCGCCTGCGGGATTTGGATACTCCGCATTTGCCAAAATCTCGGCCAAGCCCGACTCTTCTGTTGCCAGCTGCTTAATCGCCGAAATCTTGTCTTCTGGGTATGATTCAAAGAATTTAGGTTCCCCTACCACACCGAATGAAGAGACTCCGTTACTGAAGGGAATCAACCAATACCAAACATCAGGATTGGTTGGATGTACCGAGACCAAAATTTTACTGCGATCGTATTCAAGATCAGTATCCGTTGCTGAGATATGATCATTAATATGTGTGAAGATAGCTTTGCGCGGAGGAAGTCGTGATGGCTCTTCTAAATCGAGCATCTTGGGTAACACTCGACCAAAACCACTACCATCAAGGACGTATTGAGCCTCTAGCTGATAACGCTCTCCACCCTGTATTTGTACATCTAATATAGTACGGTCTTCAGCGAAGTTAATGCCTATCAGTTCATGTTGGTAATCAATGGTAACACCCTGCGCTTCAGCACAGTCTGCCATTACCTTATCAAAAGTACCTCGTTGAACCTGAAACGTCGTTCCCGGCCCAGAAGAGAACTTATCTTCAAAATTAAACGCCGTATAAACGCCATTTTTACGAAAAGCCGCGCCATCTTTAAATTGGAAGTTAGCATTAGCCACAGCTTCGCTCATGCCCGCTTGTTCGATCACTTCCATGCACGCTGGTAACAGGCTTTCACCAATAGAAAAACGGGGGAAAAGGCTTTTTTCAATCACTCGAACATCGATGCCTTTTTTATGAAGCAAAGACGCCGCAATAGACCCTGATGGGCCTGCTCCGATGATCACTACTTGAGTTGACAGTTTTTTCATTAATTTAAGCCATGTTTACCATGATTATTTCGCGCTAGCTTTCAGCTCCAGAAGCGTATGCCCAAGACCGATATCGTCGGTACGAGTCACCACATCAAAGCCAGCCTCTTCCACTATCTCTAGGAAATCTTCACTGCGGTAAAAGCGGCTGTTGCCGTTGGCCAAGCAAGTGAAGTAGAGAGACGTCGCATTTAAGCTATAAGAAGCCGCATCGTATTTCTGTGCATCCCAAAACAGTTCAAGGATATAAACAGTCGCGTCTTCTGACATATGAGAGCGAACACGCTTTAATATGCTAAGAATTTCCATTGGCGAGAAACAATCAAGGAACTGACTCATCCACCATACATCCGTACCTGTCGGCAGCGCTTGCTGTTTATCAAGCATGTTAGCGGGGAATGGAGTCACTCGATCTTGATGACCGTGCTGTGTTGCGTTTGCCATTGCCATTTCTAATTGCTGCGGCAAATCGACAATCGTCACCTCGACATCAGAGTCGTAGTTACAACATTGCATTGCCCACTTACCTGTATTACCGCCAATATCCACCAGCGATTTAAGCTTCTTACTGAAAACTTTCTCAAGCAACACAGGGAACGAACGATCTGAGTAGAAATGATCAAACTTAAACCAGCTCTCTTTTGCTTTTTCTGGTAATTGAGACAAACCTTGATAAATCGTTTCCCAATCACCCAGCTCTTTCAGGCCTGCAGGTGTACCTTCTTCTATGGCTTCGGTTAAATGCATCATCGCGGCATAACAAACATCAGCCGTGAAATCCATATTTGCGTTGGTCATGCCATCATGCAATAGATAAAAACCTAGGTTAGCCATTTTATAATGAGGCTTATCCCAAGTAACGATGTGAGCACTCAACGCCATATCAAGCAGAACTTTGATACCGTATTCGGATACACCCGTTGCTTGAGAAATAGTTTCAGCGGGTAAACCATCATTGCCCGCGTCATCTAACGCTTTCAAAATACCTAAATCACGAAGTGTACGAGCGGTATGAAAAACAATAGGAGCAAAAGACAATTTTTGCGCTTCTGTTTTTGCTTCTAATGCGTTAAATGGATCTAATTTATATTCCGACACGAAAAACCTAACTTTAAAATAATAGAGAGCTACATAGCAGCCATTTGTGCAAGCTTGCGTTTAATATCAACGTTCAAGTTATTAACCCAACGGTTGTAATTACGGTGTATTTCACCATCGTCGTACTTCAAATTCTCTGATTCGACGTAAAGAATAGAGTAAAACTTATCATTATATGGAATATCAACCACAGCATGATGTGAACGGACATACAGTTCAGCACGGATTAGGCCTGGCTTAATTTCTGAAACCAACCAACCTCGGTTCTCAGCAGACTCATAAATCGCTGATTTCACCTGTTTACTTTGAAGATTCAAAACAACTGGAGTATCCTCAACATTCATTACAGGTTGGACACGTCCACAGCCTGCAAGAACGAGTATAAATAACATTGAAACGGCTATTTTTAGTAATTTCATTTAAACTCCTTACCCGTGTTTATTTATAAGCATGCATAGTATTAGTTAGACCCAAAGTAAATCAATACTCTATGTCAAATCAATCCCAATTAATGTCGTTTAATATTGAAAAATGGTCAGCAAATTCGCCAGGCCTCTATTCCGTTGCCGAGTGGCAAACGTGGAGCACTCATTTAGATTGGCCACAAAATGGCTCAACCGAATTTAAAGCCATCCCTCCTATGATGCGCCGCCGAATGAGCCTGCAAAGCAAACTGGCCGTCCAAACCGCATTAACTCTATTAAAAGATACCTCGATTGATTATCTGGTTTTTGCCAGTCGGCATGGTGAGCTCCACCGAACAGCCACTTTAATTCAATCAATATTAGAAGGTGACGATGCCTCTCCAATGGCGTTTTCCCAATCGGTACACAACACCGCTGCAGGTCTAACAACGATTGCTGCAAAAGCACCGATTCCACTGACCTCTATCGCTGCTGGGCAAGATACCTTTCACAACGCCCTGATTGAAGCTTATCTTTACCTACATCAGTATCCGTCACATCGTGTACTCGTCATTGACTTCGACCAACCTCTGCCTGATGTATATCGAGAATACGAAAATCAGCACTATGCTGACTACGCTCTAGGTTTAGTAGTCACTGCAGGCAGTGACTACTCAGTTTCGAGAGCAGTAACAAGTAAACCAATCGCTAGCCCCCCCAAAGTTAGAGACAGCTCAGCCGCTGATTTACCACAAGGCCTACAAACGCTACAACATATCCTATTGGGAACACAGCATTGGACTATTGCTGGTAAGCACCAAAACTGGTCCTGGGTCAATAACGCCCAAGCAGGTGCACAGAAATGAGCAAAGTAGGCCAATGTTGGCGAGTATTCGCGACGGGGCTCTGCTTTACCATCTTTGGTTTGGGAGGCTTAGTCTTAAGCTTCTTAATCTTACCTTCGATCGCCCTAACGACTCGCAACGTCATAGAAAGAGAGCTCAAAGCACAACGATTAATCCGTTTCTCATTCAATGCATTCTGCCAAATAATGAAGTTCACAGGCGCGATTGATTACCAAATTGATGGCGCCGAACTGCTCCGCGAAGATCGCAACTGCATCATTGTCGCCAATCACCCTAGCTTGATTGACTATGTACTAATCGCCTCTCAACTTCCTCAATGTGATTGTCTTGTTAAAGCGGCAATATGGGAAAACCCGTTTATGAAGAGGATTGTCAAAGCAGCGGGATACATACCCAACCAAACCCCTGACGATCTTTTAGAACGCTGTGAAGAACGCTTTTCGCGTGGAAATGTATTGTTAGTTTTCCCTGAAGGAACTCGCACAACGCCAGGAATTGAACCATCCTTACAACGTGGTGCGGCACAAATTGCCACTCGAACACAAACCGATTTACGCGTGATTCATATTACAGTTTCTCCGACATTCTTAACAAAAGAGAAAAAATGGTATCAAGTTCCTGCCACTAAACCCTTTTTTCATATCGCAGTGAAAGGTAAAATAGACGTCGCACCCTTTATTGAGAATTCAAACAACTTAACTTCGGCAGCAAGGCGCCTCAATCAACACCTTGCACAGACTATTTTTCCTTCCGAAGAGAATATTTAGCTCATCAATAAAACAACTGGTGATATCAGCGTTTCGAAAATACATCACATAATGTAGAATCGCCCCCCTTGAAGTAGCATTTAGATAAAGTACTAAGTAGGCCTAAGTGGAAACATTACACAACGAACTAAAACAACTGATTATCGACGCACTGAATCTTGAAGATATGAGCATTGATGAAATTGAAACGGAAGCACCACTGTTTGGTGATGGACTTGGATTAGATTCTATCGATGCCCTTGAGCTCGGCCTTGCTATCAAGAAAAAGTACAACATTGTTATCGATGCCGACGATTCAAACACTCGCCAGCATTTTGCATCGGTTGAAAACCTAGCTAACTACATTTCATCTAAAACAAACAACTAGACAGATCTTTATGACACAAGCTAACCAACAAGAAGTATTCAACCAGGTTAAAGATGCGCTTATCGAGCTGTTTGAGCTTGATGCTGAAGATATCACTCCAGAAGCACACCTTTATCTCGACCTCGATCTCGACAGCATTGATGCCGTTGATTTGGTCGTTCACTTACAGAACGTTACAGGTAAGAAGATCAAGCCTGAAGAGTTCAAAGCAGTACGCACCGTTAATGACGTTGTCGAGTCTGTGGTTGAACTATTGAAGGACGCATAATGCGTCCTCTGCTGACTTTACTGTCGGCAATCATACTTTTCACTTATCCAATAGCGGTTTACTTTGGACTCAACAAGTTTGGCCTACAAACCGTTGGTATCGTCTTAGCCGCTATTTTTGCTGTCCGCATTTTCACCGGTGGTCAGGCTAAAATCAAAGAGCTAAAACACCTAGCTTGGATTAGCGGAAGTGCCGGAATTATTCTGCTGGCATTAGGGTTAACCTTCAAACAGCACGGCTGGCTAACTTATTACCCCGTCATCGTTAATGTTTGTATGCTGGTTGTGTTCGCCTCGAGCCTATGGCAACCGCAAACGATTATCGAGCGGCTTGCTCGCCTCCAAGAGCCAGAACTTCCACAAAGTGGCGTTGATTACACACGAACAGTCACCAAAGTTTGGTGTCTGTTCTTTGTTATCAATGGCTCTATCGCCCTTTACACCTGCTTCCAACCTCTTGAAATATGGACCCTATACAATGGCTTACTCAGCTATGTATTTGCGGGGTTGCTCTTTGCAGGAGAGTGGGTAGTAAGACAGCGCATTCGTCAGAGTTAAATTGTTATGACACAAACCATCTCTTACACTTCCTTGTCTGAACTTCTTAGTCAGAACAGATCGCCTGATTCTATTGTCTGCTTTGACGACAATAGCGAGATTTCGTGGCAAACATTTAACGACGACTTATCTCAACTCGTACAGCTTTTATCTTCATCCCCTTTTCAACGAGTTGCGATTTGCACCCAAGACAGCTACCTATTTTCAGTGGCCTTTTTAGCGTGCGCAGCCAGCAACAAACACATCATCTTGCCAGGTAACTATCAACCGTGTGCGCTTGCCGAGCTGAGTGAGCATTTTGACTGTCTGTTGGTCGATGATGCGATTGGTGCAGTGGAAATAAATGAAGTTCGCAATATCCAAACCTTATTAGACACCGAAATACGAGAACCTCTAACCGATAATCTTCCCGCCATTGAGTTAGTAGCAATCCAATTGACCCTGTTTACTTCAGGTTCAAGCGGTACGCCGAAGGCAATCCGTAAGACCTTAGAACACCTAGATATTGAAATCGCTCAGCTAGATAAAAATTGGGGCGCCTTGCTTAAAGACAACCAAGTCCACAGCACCGTCTCACACCAACATATCTATGGTCTGTTGTTTCGAATCTTATGGCCGCTTTGTTCTGGCGTTCCATTTTCTCGAAACAATCTCGAATACCCGGAACAGATCCTGTCTCACGCTAACAAGCAGAGCGTGCTGATCAGCAGCCCTGCGCTACTCAAACGATTAAAACACGAGACAAAGTCTACGCATCTAGCGGGGGTATTCTCTTCTGGTGGCCCTTTACCTACCGAGTCGGCTCATCAATCACGAGGTCTGCTTGGGCATTTACCTATCGAGGTGTTTGGCAGCACAGAAACCGGCGGCATCGCGTTTCGTCAGCAACAGAGCGTTCAAACACCTTGGCAGCTTTTTGACTGTATTAAGGCTAGTCTTAATAGTGAGAATTGCATTAAGTTATTGTCGCCGTACATCGACAAAAACAACTGGTATCAAACCGCCGATGAATGCGAAATGGTCTCAGAGAATCAATTCATATTGAAAGGCCGAACCGACCGAGTGATCAAGATAGAAGAAAAACGAGTATCACTGGTTGAAGTCGAAAAGCGACTTGAGCAACTGCCTTGGATAAGCGAGTGTGTGGTCATTCCCTTTGAAGAGCCTGAACGCTTAATTTTAGCATCGGTTTTGGTATTATCAGAGGAAGGCCAAGCGACTCTCGCAACCATGAGTAAAGGTAAATTCTGGTTAATGTTACGTTCAGAACTCAGAAAATGGTTAGAGCCAATCGCTATTCCAAGAAAGTATCGTGTTGTTGATGAGATCCCCCTCAACAGCCAAGGCAAGCGACTAACCTCTCACATAGAGCAGCTCGTCAAATCATAAAAATCACTGGTCGCATTTTATACTGAGATTATCTTTTATATTTTTGTCAGAAGACCCATTTTAGCCCAAGGATTCTAAGCACACGCTATGGATAAGAGAAAACCAAACGTCATTGCTGTTGACACTGTAGAGAAAGAATCGACCCTGACACTCCATGTTACCGGAGACATCACCGATTTTAAGGGGCACTTTAAGAGCTTCCCTATTCTTCCCGGTGTGACACAAATTGACTGGGCACTTCACTATGCTGTCCAAGAGTTAAATGTCCCTGGTTACTTTAAAGGTATGGAGGTCATCAAATTCCAAGAGCCTATCCTTCCTGACGCCACAATCCAGCTATCACTCAAATGGGATGCTGACAAAGACAAGCTGAGCTTCAGCTACACCTCAAACAGCGGTGAACAGACCCACTCTTCAGGAAAAATGAAGCTGGGAGAGAAAAGTGAATAGCGCTCCTGCTGAGGCTGCTTCTCAACACGTAACAAAAGAAAGCAACTACAAAGCTTGCTTCCTAATCCCGTGCTTTAACCACGGTGAAACCATGCCTGCAGTGGTGTCGTCACTCCATCATTTTGAGTTGACGATCATCATCGTTGACGATGGCAGTGAACTCACCACGAAACAGTTTCTGGCTCCCTTAGTAGAGAATTCAAACGTAGCCTTGGTTACGCTTGAGCAGAACCAAGGCAAAGGCGGTGCCGTAAAGGCTGGCATCAAGCGAGCACAGGAGCTCGGCTTTAGTCATGCCATTCAGATTGATGCTGACGGTCAACATGACCTAGACGCCCTACCCGCATTAATCGAAGCGTCACAAGCTAAGCCCCAGCGCCTGATCTCAGGTCAGCCTGTCTATGACGATAGCGTACCGAAGGCAAGGCTCTACGGGCGCTACGCGACACATATTTGGGTGTGGATAGAAACTCTATCTCTCTCGATTAAAGACAGCATGTGTGGCTTTAGAGCGTATCCAATCGATAAGGCACAAACAGTACTGAATAAATACGATGTCGGTTCGAGAATGGACTTCGATATCGAGATTCTGGTTCGCTTATACTGGGAAGGCTGCGACATTGACTTCATTGAGACGCGAGTCATCTACCCTGAAAATGGTGTCTCTCATTTCGATGCGCTGTGGGACAACGTAAAAATCAGTTGGATGCATACTCGACTGTTCTTCGGCATGCTGCCAAGAGCCCCTAAGCTGATTGCTCGTCACTTCAAATCAGATTCTGAAGATCACCTAACAAGTTCTACACAATTTTCAGAAAGCAATCAGGCGCAGCAGGCACCAAATAGCACTGAACAGCCTCATTGGTCCAGAACTCAAGAGCGCGGCACAGTACTCGGTATCAAACTGTTGTTAGCTGTTTACTCACTATTAGGCCGAGGTGTATTCAACCTAATTTTGCGCGGTGTAATGCGTTACTACCATTTGACAGGAAAGCGCGCGCGAAACGCTTCTGAGCAATACCTATTCCAGCTTAAGACATACGCAGAGCAACAGAATATTGATTTACCCGCTGAATTAACCAGTTATAACCACCTGCTTTCGTTTGGTCACACCATGCTAGACAAATTAGCCGCATGGAAAGGTGATTTTTCAGTCGATAACCTGACCATTCATGGTCAAGAGCAATTCGAAAGTATGGTGGAAAACCAGCAAGGTGTGCTAATCCTGGGGTCTCACCTTGGTAATATCGAGTTGTGCCGCGCTTTGGGACGTCGACACTCACACATCAAAATCAATGCGCTGGTCTTCACGGAACACGCCGAACGCTTTAATTCGGTGATGAAAGCGGTAAACCCACAGTCTGATTTAAACCTGATTCAGGTGACATCGATGGGCCCTGATACCGCCATCTTGTTGCAACAAAAATTGGAGCAAGGTGAATGGATTGTGATCGTTGGCGATAGAACCTCCACCAGCAAAGAGAGTCGCTCAGTATGGGCAGAGTTCTTGGGTAAAGAAGCTCCCTTCCCTCAAGGGCCATTTATGTTAGCCTCTGTTCTCAAAGCGCCAGTATTCTTATTGTTTGGCCTACGAGATGACTCACAAACCAAACCGCATTTTAATGTCTATTTTGAGCATTTCAGCGACAAGATAGAGCTACCAAGGAAGACTCGCGAACAATCTTTACAGCAAGTCGTGCAGAAATACGCAGACCGACTTCAGCACTACACACTGAAAGCACCGCTTCAGTGGTACAACTTTTTTAACTTTTGGACATTGAGCAAGCACCATGACGAAAACAAATCCAAATAGCATCACCTTTGGTGCCGAACGCCTCACGATTGAGGATGTTGTCGCTATTTCACAAGGCGCAAAAGCCTCGATGAACTCAAGCAATGAGTTCACATCAAAGATCGACCGCGGTGTCGCTTTTTTAGAACGCCTATTGAAAGAAGAAGGGGTGATCTATGGTGTGACAACGGGCTACGGTGACTCATGTACCGTTGCAATTCCGCCAAACCTTGTTGATGAATTACCACTGCATCTAACGCGCTTTCATGGCTGTGGTTTAGGCGAAATACTGTCTCACGAACAATCTCGTGCAGTATTAGCGACACGTCTTTGTTCATTGTCACAAGGTGTCTCTGGTGTGACTCACGATTTGCTCAACCAGATCGTCACTCTGATCAACCAAGATATCTCGCCGCGCATTCCTCAAGAAGGATCGGTTGGTGCCAGTGGTGATTTAACGCCGCTGTCTTATCTGGCAGCTGCACTGATTGGTGAGCGCGATGTCATCTACAAAGGTGAAGTTCGCCCTACTAGTGACGTTTACAAAGAGCTAGGGATTAACCCTATCAAGCTTAAGCCAAAAGAAGGCTTGGCATTGATGAATGGCACGTCAGTAATGACGGCTTTGGCTTGTATCGCCTACAAACGTGCAGAATACCTAGCTCAGCTATCGACTAAGATCACCGCAATGGTGTCTGTAGGTATGCAAGGCAACGATTTCCATTTCGATGAAGCGCTGTTTGCAGTTAAGCCTCATCCGGGTCAACAGCAAGTTGCTGCATGGCTACGTGATGACTTACAAGCGGATCGTCCGCCACGCAACAGTGATCGCCTACAAGATCGTTACTCACTGCGTTGTGCTCCACATGTGATTGGTGTGGTTCAAGACTCTCTGCCTTGGCTACGCCAAATGATTGAGAACGAGCTCAACAGCGCTAACGATAACCCAATTATCGATGGCGACAATGAGCGCGTACTGCACGGTGGACACTTCTACGGTGGCCACATCGCAATGGCAATGGATACGCTAAAAACAGCAGTAGCCAACCTTGCAGATCTACTTGATCGCCAAATGGCGCAGTTGATGGATTACAAGTTCAACAACGGCTTACCATTTAACCTAACGGGTGCTGAAGGCGAACGTAAACCAATCAACCACGGTTTCAAAGCGGTACAGATTGGCGTTTCAGCTTGGACAGCAGAAGCATTGAAACACACCATGCCAGCAAGCGTGTTCTCTCGTTCAACCGAGTGTCACAACCAAGACAAAGTCAGCATGGGCACCATTGCGGCTCGTGACTGCTTACGCGTTCTTGAACTGACTGAACAAGTAGCGGCAGCATCACTTCTGGCGGGGACACAAGCGCTTGAGCTTCGTAAACGCCATAATGAGCTTGATGAGCACCACATGAGTGAAAACCTAAAGCACATTCGCGACGAAGTGCTTAAAGAGTTTGAATTTATCGTAGAAGATCGACCACTTGAAGGCGATCTACGCCACTTCATTGCTCGTATTCAAAGTCAACACTGGTCACTTTACTCCTAGAGTAGCTAACCCTTTACGCAATATTGTTGAGAGCGATTTATGTCTGAAATCCTTCATCCATTAAAATCAGAGGTTACTTTAGTAACCTCATTCCAAGATGCCGACCCAATGGGCGTGATCTACCATGGCAACTACTTCCGATTTTTTGAAGAAGTTAGGCGCATCATGATGGATAAGATTGAGTACAACTACCATGAGATGAAGGATTCGGGCTACATGTGGCCGATCATCGACACGCGCGTAAAGTACATCAAAGCAATACCGTTTAATCATCAGATCACGGTATCCGCTAAGTTAACTGAATGGGAAAACCGCTTGCGTGTTGACTACGAAATTCACGATGCCAACACCGGTGCTCGTATGACACGCGCTCACACCATGCAGGTTGCAGTAACCATTGAAGAGCAAGAGATGTGTTTTGCTTCGCCGAAAGTGTTTACCGATAAAATCGAACACTGGCATCAATTTGGCTGCTTACCCCAATCAACTGAGCAGCAATCAAACGATCACCAATCAGAGCAACCGCAAGTACCTAACACACAGCAGCAGGTGAAACATGAGTCTGTTTAAACACGGGCGTAAGCAAATCAGTATCGCACTGCTAGGGCTTGCTTCAATGATGGCGAGCCACTTTGCTGGCGCTAGCGAGAACACGAATGCTGTCGGCTCTATTACAGAACTACAAACCGTGTTAAGCGAAAATAGTATCGTTCGTGGTGAGTTTACTCAAACACGTAACATGGAAATGTTCGCCCAACCTCTAACATCACAAGGTACTTTCCTGTTAGACAAGTCGAATGGTTTGCTTTGGACACAAGCGACCCCCTTTCCTGTGAGCTTGGTGCTAACCGATAACAAACTGAGCCAAAGATTTGCCGAACAACCCGCTAAGATCATTACCGATACAGAAAACCCAATGGCATTTTATTTCAGCCATATATTCCTGTCGGTGTTTCACGGGGACACGCAAAAACTTCAAGAGCAATTCTCACTGTCATTTGAACCAGCGACTGAGAAAAATTCTGATGAAAGTGCAAACTCAAGTTCAGAAGACACACGATGGACACTCACTCTAAAGCCAAAGAATGCGCCAATGAACGCGGTGTTTGAAGCCATCACACTGCAAGGAAAAGGTGACATTGAACGTATCGAACTTAGAGAAGTTCGTGGGGACAGCACTGTGATCGAATTTAGCCAGTTAAGCCATCTACCGGAAGTATTATCAGATGCTGAAGCGCAACAATTCCAATTCTAGCCTAGCCCTTGCTTGGCTTGTTGTCGTAATACTGTTTAGCGGATTGTTGATCAAACAATTCGCTTTTTCTTCGTCGGTACCCATTGAAAGCAACATCATGAAATTGCTGCCAGAAAACCAGCAAGATCCCATGGTAGAGCAAGCCTTTCAGCAAATATCCAGCTCGATGAGCGAGCAAGTGGTGTTTATCATAAGTGCCTCCGACGTCGAACAAGCCATGACAGCGACTGACGCTTTTGAAAAAGCCCTCAACCAAAGATCTTTCTCAAATCAGCCAACTCTGTTTAAGCAAGTTCAAGGCAAGATCAACGCCAGCACGCAAAGCCAATGGAGCGATTTCTATTTTCGTCACCGAGCTCAACTTCTAACTCAACAACAAAAAGAGACGCTGACACACTCGCCGGATTCGCGAGCTCAATATGTCATTCAGTCTTTGTACAATCCGTTCTCAGGCGTCACCGCAGCAGAGCTATCTCTCGACCCATTCTTGTTATTTCGCGACTACATCAGTGCTGTTAGCGTTCAATCAAGTAACTTTGTTGTGAAAGAGGGCTACCTCACCGCTCAATCTAATGAGCAAACTCATATTTTGGTGACGGCGACTCTGGCAGGCTCACCTTATAGCTTGTCGATTCAAGAGCAACTTCCCGCTCTTGGTTCAATTGAGCGCGAGATCGAAAAGCAGTTTGGTGTCAAAGTGCAGCATACCGGTGTGGTGTTCTACGCCAATTACGGTACCGAAAGCGCGAAATCAGAAATCAGTACCATTGGTTTAGGCTCATTGGCAGGTGTGATTTTATTGGTGTGGCTGACGTTTCGTAGTGCCCTACCTCTTGCCTTGTCTTTGCTTTCAATCAGTACCGGATTATTGGTCGCACTGGCAAGCACCGTCGCTATCTTCGGTAAAGTTCACCTGTTTAGTTTGGTGTTCGGTGCCAGCTTAATTGGCGTATCCATCGATTACTCCTTTCACTACCTGACTGACCGCTTAGCAGCTGGGAGTAAATGGCAAAGTGAAAAAGGCTTGAAGCACATTCTCGTTGCGATAACCTTGGGTCTGATCACCAGCTTGATTGGCTACCTAGGTCTGTTGGTGGCACCTTTCCCTGGCTTGCAGCAACTTGCTCTGTTCTCGTCAATTGGACTTATTGCCGCTTACGCCAGCGTGGTGTGTTGGTACCCCGTTTTAGCGGCAAAACCAAGCCAAGAACGCCGTCTTCCCTTGTCGAAGCTTTGGCATACTTGGTTAAGCCTCTGGAACAACCAAAAGTTTAGAATTGGCTTACCATTAATAGTGACTGTCGTTAGTTTGATATCACTCAGTCAAATTCGCTACGATGACGATATTCGACAACTTCAGGCGATGCCAGAGCAACTCAAACAGCAAGAGCAAGCCATTACTGAGATATCAGAATTAGGCAGTGGTCAAAATATGCTGCTGGTGACTGCCAACAGCGATCAAAAACTGCTAAAAAAACTGGCTGAGATCACTACGAGCTTAGATTCTTTGGTCGATAGCCAAGGTATCTCAGGATATCGCAGCATCAATCAGCAATTGTTAAGTAAACAAGACCAGCATGATAACTATCAATTGGTTGAGCAACTCTATGACCAGCAAAGCCATATCTTACAGAACACACTTGGTTGGCCTAGCTTTCCAAAATTACCTAAGTTCGAAGCAATCACGGTATCTGGATTTTTAGAATCACCAGTGTCAGAACCTGTTCGACCACTTTGGTTAAAGCCGATAGACGGACAAGCAGCGTCAGTCATTTTGATCAAAGACGTCACAAATTCAGAACTGTTCTCTCAATGGCTTGATTCAAGCTTTGCTCAGCAGCAAGGTGTTAAATACCTCAATAAAGCCGATGAAATCTCTGCTCTCTTTGCGGAATATAGAGTCAAGATCACCGAGCTATTATTGATAGCTTTGGCCGCTATTGGGATGGTGTTAGGTTGGCGCTACGGTGTGAAGCAAAGCCTATTAATGCTGTTGCCTTCATTAATTGCCGGAGTCGCTGGTTTAGCGGTCACGGGCATTTTAGGCTCGACACTGAATCTGTTTAACCTGCTTGGACTGATTCTAATTTTAGGGATTGGTATCGACTATACCCTGTTCTTTGCTGAGCAGAAGAAATCACTAAGCACCTTATTGGCGATTACTTTGTCAGGCCTCACGACGTTACTCTCGTTTGGCTTATTATCGTTGAGTCAAACTCATGCCATTCATAGTTTCGGTGTTACCGTCCTAACTGGTATTTTCGTCGCGTGGTTGCTTTCGCCACTTGCAATCAACAACCAACAAGCAGCGGAAAAATCAAACTCTCGAGAGGCTTTTAGATGAACAAAACAATCAAGATAGCGCTCGTCGTTGGATTGGGCTTACTACTCAGCGCTTGTTCGATGGTGTCTCAACAGCCTACAGGCGCAAGTGTCGCAATCGATAAAGACACAGAGCTCGCCTTGCCGCTGCCTGCTGAACTGGGATACTCATTTACGGCGAGCCAGCTGATCAGCGCTACGTGGGAAAATGATACGCAGCAACTACCGGTTCAAGTCGAAGTCACATCAGACAAAGTCGTGTTGGCGGGTTTCTCCTCTTGGGGTACTCGCATTCTATCGCTGCAATACCAAAACCAAACGATTGATACTCAAGTTCTATCTGGTCTTGGCGCAACCCTGCCGCAACCCGAGCAAGTACTATTTAATTTAATGCTAACTCTATGGCCAGTTGAAGCATGGGCTCAACCTTTACAAGACATCGGTTGGTATTTGGTCGATACAGAAAACAGCCGCACCGTCTTTGATGAAAACCAACAGCCAATCATTGAAATTGATTACCAAGCAGAGCCCGGAGCACATAAAACGGCAGGCAATATTGTTTTCAAGCATTTGATTCAAGGCTACACCATCACCATTCAAACGTTGAACTCAACGATTGTCGACAACCCAAGTAAGAGCTAAACATTATGCCTATTTATATCCAAGACTGTGGTTTCCACTCCGCATTAGGCTCAAGCGTTGCTGACATTCATGGCTGCCTCAAAGGCGAGCATGAATCAAACATGGTTGAAGTGAGCGACATGCTAAACGACGGTAAGCCGACGGTCGTTGGTAAGGTGGCTGGCGAATTACCAGAAATCCCATCAGAACAAGCGGAATACGCCACTCGCAACAATCAACTGGCGTTATCGGCTGTTAATCAAATCAAAGACTCTATCGAGCAAGCAAAATCACAATTTGGTGCCGATAGAATTGCTGTAGTTATCGGCACAAGCACCTCGGGAATTTCTGATGGTGAAACTGCGTTTAAACACAAACTAGAACATGGCTCTTTCCCCGAAGATTTCCACTATTCAAAACAAGAGCTAAGCAACACCTCTGAGTTTGTTAGCCAACATTGTGCATTAACCGGGCCAAGCTATGCGATATCGACCGCTTGCTCATCAAGTGGCCGTGTATTTGTTACTGCCCAACGTTTGTTAGATTCAGGAATGGCTGATGCTGTGTTGGTTGGAGGTGTCGATACACTATGTAAACTGACGCTCAATGGCTTTCATGGTCTTGAAGCGCTATCAACCACACATTGTAAGCCCTTTAGCGCCTCTCGTGATGGCATCAACATCGGAGAAGCTGCGGCATTTATGTTGCTTAGCAAGACAAAACCAACCGCTACCAATACAACTCAAAGCACTTCGAATATAGCCCTATTAGGCTATGGCGACAGCTCCGACGCACACCATATTTCCGCGCCCCATCCAGAAGGGAACGGTGCAGAACAAGCAATGAGAAAGGCGTTAGATTCTGCACAGTTACGAGCAAAAGACATCGGTTATATTAATGCCCATGGCACCGCAACCCCACTCAATGATTCAATGGAAAGCAAAGCCATCCATCGTATTTTTGCAAACAAGGTTCCCGTCAGTTCAACCAAGCCTCTAACAGGACATACTCTTGGAGCGGCAAGTGCGATAGAGGCTGCAATTGCGTGGCATATTCTAAAATATGACTTACCACTCCCCTTACAAAAATGTCAGTATAAAGCTGAAGATATTGAGATTGATTTGGTAAACTGTTCCCAGAAACTTAAAGTAAAGAACATCTTAAGCAACTCGTTCGCTTTTGGTGGCAACAACATTAGCCTGATTTTTGGTGTAGTAAATGACTGATATCCCTTCTGTAGACCAACTTCTCCCACACGATGATCCGATGATATTAATCGATCGAGCTATCAACGTTGAGGCATTGTCGATTCACTGCCAGGTCGATATTGGCGCGCACAACCTATTCTTTGACGTCGAATCTCAAACGGTCCCAGCTTATGTTGGCATCGAGTTTATGGCGCAGTCTGTTGCAGCTTGGTCTGGATACCATGCGCTGAAAAACGGCACCACTCCTCCAATCGGCTTCTTACTCGGTTCTCGTCGCTACAAGTCACTGTGTGATGAATTTACTCAAGGTCAAATCCTTGATATCTATGCTGAACAACTCATGGAAGACAGTGGCATGGCCGTGTTTACCGCCCGAGTCGAAGACCAAGGCGAGTTAGTGGCTCAATGCCAACTCAACGTCTACGTGCCGACCGAACAAAAATTACAAGAAATGAAAACTAGGAGCCCATCATGACCCGTCAGGTTTTAGTCACTGGTGCCAGTAAAGGCATTGGTAAAGCGATCGCTATTCAACTCGCGAAAGACGGTTTTGAAATCGCCGTTCATTACATGGGTGACAAGCAAGGTGCTGAAGACACGTTAAGGTCGATCACCGGACTGGGTGGCGCTGGACGTCTGATCCAATTTGATATCAGCAATCGCAGCGAATGTCGCGAAACGCTTGAGTCAGATATTGCCGAGCATGGCGCTTACTATGGTGTGGTGAACAATGCGGGCATTACACGCGACACAGCCTTCCCTGCCATGACGGAAGAAGAGTGGGATGGCGTGATTCACACCAACCTCGACAGTTTCTACAATGTACTGCACCCGTGCGTAATGCCAATGGTTCAAAAGCGTAAAGGCGGTCGAATCGTTACTCTGGCTTCTGTATCCGGCATCATGGGAAACCGCGGTCAAACCAACTATGCCGCAGCAAAAGCGGGCGTGATTGGCGCTACTAAGTCACTTGCTCTAGAACTAGCAAAACGCAAGATCACAGTAAACTGTGTGGCTCCGGGTTTAATCGATACTGGCATGGTTGATGAGCATGTAAAAGAGCATGCGCTGCCTCAAGTTCCACTGCGCCGCATGGGTGAACCAGAAGAAGTAGCAGGCCTAGTCAGCTACCTAATGTCGGATATTGCCGGCTACGTAACTCGCCAAGTAATTTCAGTTAATGGAGGCTTAGTATGACCCGCCGCGTTGTTGTAACTGGCATGTCAGGCGTTACCGCTTTTGGCAACGATTGGCAGCACATCGAGCCAAAACTAAAAGCGTGTGAAAATGCGACCCAGTATATGCCAAGCTTTGAGCAGTATGATGGTCTAAACACTAAGCTTGCAGCTCCAATCGATGACTTCCAACTACCTAAGCACTATAAGCGTAAACAAGTACGTGGTATGGGCCGTGTGTCGCGCCTAGCAACCGTTGCTACTGAAAACGCGTTAGAGCAAGCAGGGCTGATTGGCCACGACGTTTTGACTAATGGCGAAACAGGCATTGCCTATGGTTCTTCAACCGGCAGTACTGACGCTGTTGGTGCATTTGGCGTGATGCTTAACGAGAAATCGACACGAGCTATCACCGCAACGACTTACGTTCAGATGATGCCACACACCGCAGCGGTCAACGTCGGGCTATTCTTTGGCTTACGTGGACGTGTGATTCCCACCAGCAGTGCCTGTACTTCAGGTAGCCAAGCGATTGGCTACGCCTATGAAGCGATCAAACACGGTTACCAAACCGTGATGGTTGCCGGTGGTGGTGAAGAGCTATGCCCAACCGAATCTGCCGTTTTTGATACCCTTTTTGCTACCAGTTTAAAAAACGACACGCCAGAAAAATCCCCTAGCCCTTACGACAGTGAGCGCGATGGCCTGGTTATCGGTGAAGGTGCTGGTACGCTTGTTCTTGAAGAGTATGAACATGCGGTTGCTCGCGGTGCAAAGATCTACGCGGAAATCATCGGTTTTGCCAGCAACTGCGATGCCGCCCATGTGACCCAACCTCAAATGGAAACCATGCAAATCTGTATGGAGAAAGCGCTGAAAGATGCACAGCTTCCTGCTGAAAAAATTGGTTACGTTTCGGCGCACGGAACGGCAACAGATAAAGGCGATATTGCAGAAAGTAATGCGACCGCGAACATTTTTGGTGAAGTGCCAATCAGCTCATTGAAAAGCTACTTTGGCCATACGCTTGGTGCGTGTGGTGCGATTGAAGCTTGGTTGAGCCTAGAGATGATGCATTCTGGCTGGTTCAGCCCAACATTGAACCTTGAAAACATCGACGAACGCTGCGGTAAACTCGATTACATCACAGGTTCTGGTCGCGAATTGAATGTTGAGTATGTAATGAGTAATAACTTTGCCTTTGGCGGAATCAACACTTCAATCATCTTCAAGAAAATCTGAGCTTAGCTAGATAAAACTCAAAACAAATAAAAAGGGTCAGTAACCAAGTTACTGACCCTTTTTTCAATCTAGCAAAAGCTCAATTAAGCGTTAGCTTCACGCTCAGCGATGAACTCAAGAGCCATCTTGATGCGAGCGATTACGCGCTCTTTACCAACAAGCTCCATCACTGCATCAACAGAAGGAGACTGGCCGCCACCTGTTACTGCTACGCGAAGTGGCATACCGATTTTACCCATGCCTACCTCTAGCTCTTCACATACTGCTGCAATCACACCATCTTTGATGTTTGTAGTAGTGAAATCTTCAAGCGCTTCAACCTTAGCAAGAGCAAGCTCTAATGGGCCTTTAGCAACACCACGTAGGTGCTTCTTCGCTGCGCCAGCTTCAAACTCAGAGAAATCTTCGTAGAAGTAACGAGACTGTTCAGCAAGTTCGATAAGCGTATTACAACGCTCGCCAACTAGCGTGATCACTTCAGTGATAGCCGGGCCATTTGTTGTGTCGATCTTTTGTGCATCTAGGTGCCATTGCAGGTATTTAGCAACGTACTCAGGCTCAGAAGTCTTGATGTAGTGGTTGTTCAACCAAAGTAGCTTATCAGTGTTGAATGCAGAAGCAGACTTGCTGATTGCGTTCAGGCTGAAGAATTCAATCATCTCTTCTTGAGAGAAGATCTCTTGGTCACCGTGAGACCAACCTAAACGAACTAGGTAGTTGTTTAGTGCATTTGGTAGGTAACCTTCGTCGCGGTATTGCATTACAGAAACAGCACCGTGACGCTTAGAAAGTTTCGCACCGTCATCACCAAGAATCATTGCACAGTGAGCGAAAGTTGGAACTGGCGCGCCTAGTGCTTCATAGATGTTGATTTGACGAGGTGTGTTGTTGATGTGGTCTTCACCACGTACAACGTGTGTAATTCCCATGTCCCAGTCATCCACTACAACAACGAAGTTGTATGTTGGTGCACCGTCTGTACGACGAATGATTAGGTCATCAAGTTGGCTGTTAGAGATTTCGATGCGACCACGGATTTGGTCATCAAAGACTACACTGCCTTCTTTAGGGTTACGGAAACGGATAACGCATGCATCACCTTCTTTTGCTGCTTCGTTTGCTGCAACAATTTTAGGGTGGTTCGCATCGTAACGAGCCATTTCTTTGTTTTCTTCTTGCTCTGCACGAATTTCGTCAAGCAGCTCTTTAGACGCATAGCATTTGAAAGCTTTGTCTTCAGCAAGTAGCTTATCAACCATTTCGTTGTAACGGTCAAAACGCTTAGATTGGTAGTAAGGACCTTCATCCCATTCCATACCCATCCATTGCATGCCTTCTAGAATTGCATCAACCGCTTCTTGAGAGTTACGCTCAAGGTCCGTGTCTTCGATACGTAGAACGAATTCACCACCTTGGTTCTTAGCGAATAGCCAAGAGTAAAGTGCAGTACGTGCACCACCAACGTGAAGATAGCCAGTTGGGCTAGGAGCAAAACGAGTTTTAACCGTCATTTAAATACCTTGATTATGTAGGTGATTCTTTTAGTGATTGCCATTACAAAGCCTGCAACAGAAAAATATCACTAAATTTTGGGCGCTATTTTATCACCACCGCTTAAATCTACAATCAGTAGTGAATGATTAATGCGCTGATCTTGTACGAAAGCTATCGTAGAAGGAGAAAACCAATAGCTCAAGCACATGTCAAATGCTCTAAAACGACAAATTCTCGCCACGCTCGCGATAAACCTCATCTATTCCATCACTCAATATTCCAGCAAATATCAAATTCTTGAATTTATGTTTGACCTTACCCTTACGGGAAGGTTTATGTTAGGGCTAGATGAAAATTGGAGTATCGATATGAACCATTACACAGCTGTGCTCAACGGCCTAAATTGCATGGGGTGTGCGAAGAAAGTTCGCACACTGTTTGATGATCTCGACAATACGACGATCAATGATATATCGCCGACGTACATCGATATTTCGACGCCTTTTAGTTATGTTGAACTCAACGAACAGTTAGCAACTCTTGGTTATTCCATGGGTAATTCGCTGCATCTTTCATTATCAGGGCTCAGCTGTGGTAAGTGCGTGAACAAACTGACTCAAGCGCTTCAACAAACCGAGCAAGCCTCAAATCTAGAAGTCACCAAAGATGAATTGTCGTTGGTTACTCTACTTGAAGAATCAGAACTTATTGAGCTGGTTGAAAGTGTGGGTTATCACGCAGCTCCCTACTCTGCAGCCAATAACCTTTTATCTAGTTCAGATTCAAAAAACGAACAAGCAGATAAAAAGATTGAAGATACTGAAAATAAAACCACAGCTAGCCAATATACCTATCACCTTGTTCTTGAAGGTATGACATGTGCGAGTTGTGTTTCTTCGGTAGAGAAGGCACTGAAAAAGAATGAGTTTGTCGACCAAGCGCAGATCAACCTCGCTGAACAGACAGCCTTGGTTTTCACCTCTCAAACAAGAGACATCATTGAAAACGCTCTAATAGAATCGGTGAAAGCTGCTGGTTATGGCGCTGAGTTTGTCGACGATGCAGCGACTCAACAGCAAAAACAACAAGAACAGCAACTTCGTACTCAACAAGCCTTCCTTAGAAACTCAGTAAGTGCATTGGTGATCGGTGCTCCGCTGATGGCATGGGGCGTGTTCGGTGGCAGCATGACCATTGCTACATTTAACGATCAACTGGCTTGGGGCTTGGTTGGTGTCGTTTGTTTGATACTGCTTGCAACCTCAGGTCGTAGCTTCTTCACGAATGCTTGGCAGTCGCTTATGCATAAGCGTGCGACCATGGATACCTTAGTCGCTCTAGGTACGGGCGCAGCATGGTTCTATTCAATGCTGGTTGTGCTGATTCCATCATGGTTCCCAGAACCATCGCGCCATGTCTACTTCGAAGCCAGTGCGATGATTGTCGGCCTGATCTCTTTGGGGCACTACATTGAAGCCAAAGCCAAAGCGCGTACCACTAAATCTTTGCAGGCTCTGATTAATTTACAGCCTCAAAAAGCGGTAGTTATCGTCGATGGCAAAGAACAAGCCATCGCAGTAGAAGCCATTCAGGTAGGCATGCAAATACGAGTAAAACCCGGTGAGAAAGTCCCAGTTGATGGCGTTGTAGTCTCAGGTGAATCTTATATCGATGAGTCGATGCTGACCGGTGAACCACTGCCCAACGTCAAAACAATAAATGATGGCGTTTCTGCGGGCACTATTAATGGGGATGGTAGTTTAATTATTGAAGCGACTGGGATTGGCTCAAGCACCATGTTGGCTAGAATCATTCAGATGGTTCGCCAAGCACAAAGCAGCAAGCCTGCGATTGCGAAGCTTGCCGACTCTATCTCTGCCGTTTTCGTTCCGGTTGTGGTCGCAATCGCAGCTGCCGCCGCCCTAATTTGGTTTTTTGTAGGTCCACAACCAAGCGCCAGTTACATGTTAGTGGTATCAACCACAGTGCTGATCATCGCTTGTCCATGTGCATTAGGTCTCGCGACACCGCTTTCGATTACTGTTGGCGTAGGTAAAGCGGCTGAGTTTGGCGTTCTTATTAAAGATGCGGATGTATTACAGTCTGCCAGCAAGATCGATGCTGTTGTGTTTGACAAAACCGGGACATTGACCCAAGGCAAACCAACCGTTCAACAGGCCTTTTACGCTAATCTAACGGAGCAAGAATTACTGGCTTACGCTTATTCAGTAGAAGTGGGATCTGAGCACCCGCTTGCCAAAGCCGTTTGCCAATATGCAGAGAGCTTGAAAGTTTCAGTACTCCCACACAGCGAATTTGAAAACCAACGAGGGCTTGGGGTTCAAGCAACAATTAACGGCAAAAACGTGCAAGTTGGCTCGCTTAAGTACCTTACCCAATTAGGTATCAATACAGAGATTGGCGCGGATTTCATCGAGCTTTGCCGCTCGCAAGCGTGGACGCCTATTTTCATTGTGATTGACCAAAAACTGGAAGGAATATTAGGCATTTCAGACGCGTTAAAAATAGATAGCAAACAGGCGATAGCTCAACTAAAATCCGCCGGAATTCACACTGTGCTATTAACGGGCGACAACGACTCTGTGGCTCAAGCGATAGGTAAAAACGTCGGTATCGACGAAGTGATTTCAGAAGTGCTTCCGGAGCAGAAAGCTCAACACATTGTTCAGCTGCAACAGCAATATAAGAGTGTTGCCATGGTCGGAGACGGTATTAACGATGCACCCGCTCTTGCTCAAGCGGATATAGGAATCGCAATGGGCAGTGGCAGTGATGTCGCGATTGAAAGTGCGCAAATGACACTACTCAACTCATCGCCATTATCAGTAAGCAACGCGATCGAGCTATCTCAAGCGACCGTGAGAAATATGAAGCAAAACCTATTTGGTGCCTTCATCTACAACTCGCTTGGTATTCCTATCGCAGCCGGTGTGCTTTACCCATTTTTCGGATTTCTGCTTAGTCCAGTAGTTGCAGGGGCAGCGATGGCGATGTCGTCAATTACGGTAGTAAGCAATGCCAACAGGCTGAGATTGTTCAAACCAACTCATTCTAATATTAATAAAAACCATATTCATGAGGTTAACCATGATTCGTAAAATTATGACTCTTACTGCACTCGCTGCAATCTCAGGACAGGCTTTGGCTACTGATGTGCTAAACCATAAATCTCCATATTGCGGCTGCTGCACTGAATGGACGGAGCATATGCGTGATTCCGGGTTCGATGTAACAGAGAAGCTCCACGATGATATGAACCCTATCAAGCAAAAGTTAGGCGTAACACAAGAGCTGGCTTCTTGCCACACCGCAGAGATCGACGGTTACGTATTTGAAGGACACATTCCAGCAGAGGACGTGAAAGCCTTTTTAGAAAACCCACCACGCAATGCGATTGGCTTGGCGGTTCCAGGCATGCCAATGGGCTCGCCGGGCATGGAGTATGGCGATAAGAAAGACGAGTACTCTGTGTACGCGTTTAATGATAAAGGTCAGGTGTTTGAATACCGTCACTACAAAGGAAACTAACTATCTTGTTATTTGACGCTTGTTAGTACTAAATACTTCAGCGCCTAAAACGAAAAATAGAGCCTAGCATTCAGTAAACCCAAGACTGTGGTTTACTTACTAGGCTCTTTGCTTTTGGACAGTAAAGCAAATCTTGTCGCGGCACCAACCGGGTTGTTAGTACCGCTATGTTCCCTTCGCTAATTTAGCTAAGAAGTTATTCAACAACAAAGCTATTTAACAAAGAAGTTCACTCGGCTAATAATCTAATCGACTAAGCAACCAAGCGAATCAGCTTAGAAGCCGTAAGAAGCACCGAATACGAATGCGTTGTTCTGCTTAGAGTCACCGTTGGCGAAATCTACACCGTTAGCTTGGCTACGGAACTCAAAGTAAGGTTGAACGCCTTGACGAGTCCATGTTGCACGTAACTCGTGGTCCATCGCTTCAGCGTCAATCATGTATACGTTGTTGTAGCTAAGCGCTAGGTCAGCATTCACTGTGTAAGCAATGCGGTTATCCATGCGGTAGTCTGTGTCAGCATCAGCAGAAGTATCATCGATGTGTGCACGAGTACGGTTACTAATAGAGATACCGTTATCGAAGTTGTAACCAATCTTAACTAGTGGACGGAACTGAATGCTCTCACCCGCAGAGAATAGGTGTTGGTAACCAGCAGCAACCCATAGGTTGTCAGTAATGTTGAAAGATTGCTCACCACCGACAGTGATGCCAGGAGTAGTATTACCTGCACCGCCATTTTCAGATTCAAGTTTACCCAGTTGGATGCCATCAAACTCAGAGTAAACCGTGAAGCCGCCTAAAGAGTTGTCAAACGTGTGACCGGCTTCTAGCGTAGAAGTCATATCAGAACCGTGGATACGACCGTCATCGTGAATTTGGATGTTACCTGTTACGTAAGAAGAACCAGCAAAAGCACTAGAAGCGAAAGCAAGAGAAAGAGCACTTAGAGCGATAATTTTTTTCATAGTAAACTGCCTTAGTTTGATTTTTTCAGCGGCATATCTTCGGTACATCATTCACCTTCACCGCTTGAGTAGTTGGTCGCCTCCCTGGCATGAAATCTATGTTGCTCGAATTAATTTACGTTTCAAAATAAAAGGGCAAGCAGAGTGATCTCTCTCACCATCAAAAAAGGGAAAGTTATTTAACTTAAATAAATCAATAACTTAAAAACATAAAAATAGATAAAAAAAGAAACCCAATAATCAAAACGGATCAAGATCACGTTATTTCACGGCATAAAATTAGATTCAGTTGTTTCAATCACACCTGATTTATAGTTTTTTATGGCGGACTTATTTTTTGAAGAGAAGAATGAGAAGTGCGTCACTTTTGCGATGAAGCTCACCTTATGTGCATTGTTGACGTTATAAACAAAGGTTATTTCTATATGTTTCAGTTTAACGAATGTACCGAACTTAGTTTGGACGAAAAAAAAGCTCCCACTTTTATCTGAGTAAGATAATAGTTAGGGAGCTCATCTATTAATGTTGCTTATCGATTATTTCACCGAAGTCACTCGACTTACTTTCTCGCCACTTTCAGAGATAGAGCGGATGTAAGTTTCGCCTGAAACCGAAGGACGTTGTTGCTCATCGTACGTTAACCAGTTTTCACCATCCGCTGAGTATTGAAGCTCTACGCCAGGGAATTGAACGTTCATCGCTAGCTTGCCATCAATAACTTTTGCCCCCGGAACTGGTAGTCGGTAATCAATACCCGCTTTCTCAAGCTTAGCCAGTTCACGTTGACCAACAATATTCGCGAAGCGATTAAAGTCGTTGTTTAAAGACTGCTTATTTACTAGGTCGGTATCTTGAGAGTATTCAACGCCCACTTTGTAGTCGTTTTCCCAATCAGCTCTGTGCCATGCGCGCTCTGCTGCTGCAAGTACGCGAGGGAACACCATGTATTCATACTGCTCGTCGGTACGTACTGTTTCAGACCAAAGCTGTGCAGACAAGCCGTAGAAAGGTTTTGCTTCAATCTCGCCTTTACCAGTGAAGCCATTGCCCAGTAGTAACCGCGCTCTGCTGCGTCAACTTCGTATGGCATATCCATGTATACGTAATCTGGGTTAGAGACAATCACGTCATAACCTTTCGCTGACCAGTCGTACACTGATGAAGTGCCGCCCCAGTAAAGAACGTCCCAGAAGTTAACGCGAGTAGTTTCAGTAGCGAAGCCAGATTCACCCTCTTCCACATACTTCAAGCCATCTTGCCAAGCTTGGAAGTGAGGAATGCCTTTGTCTGCAACAATTTTTGATACTTCTTTTGCAAAGTAGCCAGGCAGGTGACCAAAATCACTCACTGAACCATCAGCAATCAAAGACTGACATTGTGGAGACTGTTGGAATGGCTTGTCTTGCTTGTCTAGCTCAATGTTACCTTTCCATGCCACTTTGTCTTGAGCATCAACATCTTGAAAGCCTGCGCCTAGCTTGATGTTTTTCGCTTCATCACCACCAAAGTGCCAAGTCGTTAGCGGCATACCCGCTTCATTGTGCATTGCTGCAATTTCAGTAATCACTTTATCAACAAAGCGAGTCGATGATTCCATACATGGGTTGATGAAGCTGTGCTTATCGTAGAACTGAATAGTCGTCACGTTTGAAGTATCTTGTGGATCCATCAAGCGATATTCACTTGCTTCAGCTTCTTTGCCTTCCGCCATTAGGCGAGTGTAACGCGCTTCCATTGATACCACAGCAGAACGAGCGTGTGCTGGCATATCAATTTCTGGAATTACTTCGATGCTGCGCGCTTTTGCGTAGCTTAAGATCTCGACGTAATCCGCTTTACTAAAGAAACCAGAGCCAAAGTTGTCTGTTGTTGGACCTGAACCTAGCTGAGGCAGTAAACAGCTTTGCTCTTCCAAATCAAAACAACGATTAGACCCTACATCCGTTAGCTCTGGTAAACCTGGGATTTCTAAACGCCAACCTTCATCATCAGTTAAGTGAAGGTGAAGTTTATTCATCTTGTATGCAGCCATTTGATCTAGCGTCGCTAGGATGGCATCTTTTGAGTGAAAGTTTCGAGCAACATCCACCATCACACCACGGTAATCAAAGCGTGGTGCATCTTTGATCGACAGTTGTGGTAGTGATTCAGCGTTCTGACTGTCTATTAGGCCAAAAATAGACTGAACTGCGTAGAAAGCACCTGTTTTATCAAACGCTTTAATCGCAATCCCCTCTTCCGAGATGCTTAGTTCATAAGCGCCAGATTTTGCTAAATCACCCGTAAACTGAGTAGGAACAACGGCAACACTAACAGGTAGGTCGCCACTCACATCTACGTTTACCACATCTGCACGTTCTTCAATTGCAGCGAACTGCTCAGCATCGAATGCCTCTTTCGGTAATGCAATACCACCAGCAATGCTCACTGAACCTTCACCCGCTTCTACCGACATTGGGGTTGGTAAAAGCGTTGTTGAAACGTCTTGCGTTGCTAGATCCGCATTCTTTTCGAAACGCGTAACAGCAGTCGCCATGACATTGTTGTCATCAGGTGTACGCTTAAGGTTGTTTCCTTCCAAACCTGTTACGAACGACGCGACATCTTCAGTATTCAATGAAGCAATCATCTTAGGTTCTGCGTTTGGCGCAGTTACGAATGCACCCGGCATAAAGTCAGTTTCAAACAGTTGCCAGTACTCACTCGTTAACGGAAGAATCACTTCTTCACCAGCGGCAAAACCATCGAACTTATCTGTTGGTTCTAGTTTGTGTAGGTCACCCGTTACACGAGTGATTTTAAATTGTTCGTTATCAACATCTAAAATAAGGCGAATACTATGGAAGTAGATAGTCCAATCTTTCGAATCAATCGCTTCACCGTCATTGGTCAGGGTCATGTTCACTTTATTACATGACGCCCACTCAGCACCTAGGTCCTGACAAGCCATGCCTTCATTCGCACCGTGATTGGTTAGAATTTCATATTGCACATCAAGGTTATCAGCCAGTGCATTAACCACCTGTTGCTCAGGTGCTTGCGTTACAGCACAACCCGTCAAACCAGCCAGTACCGCTACAGATAGTAAGTTTCTCTTCAACATCGTATTCACCCATAAATTTAAAATTGAGTCAGAAGCAAAGTGGAGCGCTTCGAAAGTTAGATAAACTATATGGGCTTATTTTTTACCGTGAATTAAATCAAGTTAATAAAGTGATCAGCTTCAAATCTCAAAAATATTGATAAAATTAACCTGTTTTAAATCATAAAGTTACCAACATCGACAGTTCCGTCAGTTTTATTTTGACGTAATATTTGAGAATTGAATCACAATCTTTTTAAAGGATTTCATAAAATCGTGTTGTTGATAGGGAGAAAGGTTTAAGAGTTTGTTCGTGTTGTTATACTTTTCGTACAAACAACGTGACATTGTTCTCAAAAAAACCGTTAAAAAACGCCGTCAAAATCAATTTTAACGAGTTCATATCTTTTAATAGGAGCTTTCCTTGCGCACATTTTGGTACGTAACTTTATTCGTTCTCGCATTTTCAGCCAAACATGCTGTGGCCGAGCCTCTTTATTGGCAAGCCAAAAAGGATGATCTGACGCTTACTATCTTAGGTTCTGTGCACGTTGGGGATGAGAGTATGTACCCACTTCCTTCGGCAATCACCGACGCGCTAAAAAACAGTGATGGCTTAGTTATCGAAACGGATATCAGAAAGTCTGATGACGTTGTATATCCCCGCAACAAATTCACTACAGCCGATGTACTCAATGAAGAACAGCTGCGATTATTAACCGACATCTCAAAATCATTGGACATGCCGACGCAACAACTGCTTAGCTCACCGCCTTGGGCGACATCTCTTTCTATACAGATGCAGCAGTTAAAAAAACTCGGTTATGGCTCCGCCGGCGGCGTTGATGCGACGCTAGCTTACAAAGCGACTATCCAAGATGTTCCCGTTATCAGCTTAGAGCCGCTTCAATTCCAAATAGACCTGATGACAAAACAAAAGGACGACGGTAAGGAGTGGTTAGTCAGTAGCCTTGAAGAGTTTGACCAAACTGATCGTGTGGTTCATTGCTTAATCGAAAGCTGGAAAGCGGGTGATTTAGCGAAGCTAGAAGCTTTCGCAGAGCTGTCTGAGATGTCACCTGAACTAGAGAAAGCATTTTTAACCGATCGCAATATAGACTGGGCAAACAAACTATCCGCCAATAATTGGAAACTTGACTCGAAAGAGAGCTACTTAATTGTGGTTGGCGCCTTGCACCTAATAGGAGAAGGTAACTTATTGCAGTTGTTAGAAGAGAAAGGTTTCAATGTCACTCAACAATCACAAAGCCAACAGGCCCGGTGTCAATTTGAGACTAGTGACGACAACTAACTAAATTCGATACCATGACCTTCTCATAATATAACCATTACTTAATAACTGAATCATTACACTTAATCGCACCATAACGGTGTTATTATCTTTCGCTCTTTTTATATACGGTGTTGTTCTCATGAAACTAGTACTCTTTGCTTTACCTTTAGCCCTAGCGATCCTCACGCCTACGGTAGTGACGGCTAAAGAAACTTGTACCATCGAACAGTTTCAGGCGATAGACATTCAACCGGATACAAAAGGCGGTGTGTTAGATAAAGAAAGCGGCCAGTTTCTGATCACTGAGAAGCCACCGATGCGCTGTGCCAATATTACGTTCATTACATCGACGACACGCAACCGTATCGCGAGCCAAATGAATAGAAAATTTGAAGCGAGCTTTTACGATGGCCAAACGAGTAACTCTCACTCGGTGACGTTTAACGAAGATGAAATACAGGCGGGTTACATTCGAATTGGTCGAAATAACCCTGTTGAAGCGTATGTTTGCTTTGTTACTTCAGAGACGCCAATCAAGAACATCACGTGTGATGTGAAGTAAACAGATTTTCGGCTGGCTTATTGAGTCAATCCTTTCTCTATACGGGATGTTTAGAACAACGAGAGATTCCCGACTCGCTCCTTCGTCACTCTAGGGAATGACGCATATACCAAAATGCAAAAAAGCCGTAGCCCCCTCTATTACGAGAGTGCTACGGCTTTCTTCAATGTGGCAGTGAAGATCTTATTTTGAACATCAGGCGAACCCCACCTTGGTTCTGATCCTATTTCCTATGATCTAAAACGAAAAAAGCCTGCTCAATGAGCCAACACCTATCATTTAAGGTGTTTAGATCGCACAGTGTAGCGAGTCTT
>NZ_JBGOOI010000033.1:0-15924 GCF_041439605.1 Vibrio sp. 1F169
AGACTACTTCTTCTTGAAGATAAAAGCGGCTTTCCCCGGAAAGCCGCGATGAACCATAAAAAAGGCAAGGAGAACCTTGCCTTTGGTGTGTTGAATTTAACGTATGATTACAGTTTTACAGCAAATGATTCATACGGTGCCAGTTCAAGCTTGGCTGACAACTCAGTGACCGTTTGATAGTTATTGATCAGACAATCAAGCGTCTGAGTTTGGTATTGTTCAGGTATATCCAGTGTCAGGTTGTCGTTTGAGAAGTTACAAACTACAAACAGCTTTTCACCATCCAACTCACGGACGTAGGCGAAAACCTTGTCGTGTTCTTCAAAAACAGGAATGAATGAACCGTAGACAATCGCTGGGTGAGCTTTTCGTAACTCTATCAATGTCTTGTAGTGATAAAATATGGAACTTGGATCAGCCAACGCACTTTCGACGTTGATCTCTGGGTAGTTTGGATTCAGCTCAATCCAAGGTGTTCCGTCAGAGAAGCCTGCATTAGCTTGGTTGTTCCAATGCATGGGTGTTCTAGCGTTGTCACGGCTGTTCTCGTGAATGGCGTCCATCATGTGTTCATGAGTGACACCCGATTCCGTTTTTACTTTATAGAAATTGTGCGTTTCAATATCTTTATATTGGTCTAGATTGTCAAAAGCGACATTGGTCATGCCAATCTCTTCACCTTGATAGATGTAAGGTGTGCCTTTCAAGAAGTGCAAACACGTCGCCAGCATTTTTGCTGACTCAACTCGGAAATGTTTGTCATCACCGTATTTTGAAACCAAACGTGGCAAATCGTGGTTGTTCCAAAAAAGGGAATTCCAGCCACCATCGGCCAGCTCAAGCTGCCACTTGGTCAGCACATTTTTGAACTCTCGAAGATCAAGCGGAATAGGGTTCCATTTGTCACCGTTTTCCCATGTCAGGGTAATGTGCTCAAATTGAAATACCATAGAAAGTTCATTTCTATCTTGTCCGCTGTATAGCTTGGCTATTTCTGGTGTTGCGCCCCAAGTTTCTCCTACGGTTAACAAATCCTTGTTACCAAAGGTCGCCTGATTCATTTGTTGTAATAGCTTGTGCAGCCTTGGTCCGTTACCAGTGATTCCTTTATCGATCTCCTTACCAATAAGATCAATCACATCTAAGCGGAAGCCGCCGATGCCAAGGTCAATCCACCAGTTCATCATAGTATGAACTTCTTCTTGAACCTTCGGGTTTTCCCAGTTCAAATCTGGCTGACGTTTCGAGAATAGATGGAAGTAATATTGTTGTGTGAGTTCATCCCACTGCCAAGCACTTCCGCCAAAGATCGAACCTTGGTCATCCGGTGCGCTGCCATCCGGTTTTGCATCGCGCCAAATGTAATAGTCTCGATACGGATTGTCTTTTGAAGAGCGTGCTTGCTCGAACCAACGATGCTCATCTGACGTATGATTTACCACTAGGTCCATAACAATCTTAATGTCGCGTTCTTTCGCTTCGTCCATCAGGCGTTTCATCTCTTCCATCGTGCCAAACTCTTCAGCAATCGCTTGGTAGTCGGAGATGTCGTAGCCGTTATCGTCCATTGGAGATTGATAAACAGGGGAGAGCCAAATGACATTAATGCCTAGTTCTTTGAGGTAATCAAGTTTGCTGATGATTCCATTTAGGTCACCGATACCGTCATTATTCGAGTCTAAAAAGCTACGCGGGTAAATTTGGTAGACCACTGCGTCATGCCACCATTTCTGTTCCATCTCAATGTCCACTTAATAAGTTAATTGACCTTACTATAGTGATTTCATCTTACACTGGGAAATAGCATTACTAATGCTCTCTATAGAAAAATCCTATATCATGAGCTCTATCCGCTGCGCACTGTGTTCAGTGGTTTAATTTGTTGAATTTCTAACCTCGCATTTTGTGATCGAATGCAAACTAAGAGAATCCTATGAACAAGCTATACCGATACTTTCTGATGGTTGCGCATACTGGCAGTATTAAAGGTGCCGCGGAAAAGCTGAATATTAGCCAGCCCTCCTTGACCGCTGCGATCAAAAAATTAGAGAGTGATGTTGGTGTGGCTATTTTTACTCGTAAGTCAAAAGGCGTTGAGCTTACCGAGTACGGGTTGTTGTTTCGGGAGTTTGCGCAAGAACAGCAAGAAAAGCATCTGTCTTTAATGCACCGCTTTACCGACATGCAGCAGCGCCAATCCGGTAAATTGAAGCTCGGCACCGGGGAAGCTTGGTGGGAACAATTTGTTTGCAAGGCGGTTGAGGAATACAAGCAACAAGAAAAAATGGGCTCGCTACATTTGGAGTTCGGTAACAACTTGTCTTTGATGCACCATTTGGTTCAAGGCGATATCGACTTGTTTGTTGGCCATGAAATCTATGGGCTGCATGAGCGATGCAAAGTAACGTTTTACCCACTCTTTCAAGACAAAGAAGCGGTGTTTGTTCGAGCCAACCATCCGTTGCTAACGAAGAAACACTTAGACCCGAGTTTGTTAAGACGTGAGATGTTGGCGTTTCCAATACTCCAAGTGACCCCCGATCATTCTAGACATAACTCTGTACTGTCTGACCACGTAAATTCACAGCCTGGTGGGCGTGATACCGAGGTGGTTGGGCGAGATGTCTATGACGTTGACTCTCTTTTTGCGAGCTTAGATATGTTAAGAATGTCTGATGCTGTCATGCCATACAGTCATAAAATGTGCGATTGGATGAAAGACAAAGGCTTCGAAACCTTACTGATTGATGACTCTAAGTTAGGAAACGTTGGCCTCTACGCGAAACAGGGAGCGGAAGACCTCAAGATCAAGACGTTCATTGAGATCTTACAAAAAGCCAATTTTGATTAAGCATTACATGAAATACGAAACTCCTTTTGGTAAGCGTCCTGTTTTGGTTGTGCAAGGTGGTTTAAATAAAGTCTAAATTTGAACTTGCAGTGATCTGGTAGTACAATATAGCTATTGAATGAGTGATGACATTCAACTAACTAAAGCAACAAATACAAACAGGGTGAGTGATTATGGACACAGCAAATGTAGAAACCGTCAGTTTCTTAAAAAAAAATGCGGCTAACTTGCCTTTAAGTGAACCACTAACGATCACGCAAAATGGAAAACCTACGTATGTAGTTGAGTCGTATGAAGACCATAAAAAACGTCAAGATGCCATTGCGCTAATGAAACTGGTTAGCTTTGCAAAAAATGATGTTGTTCAAGATCGTGTAACTTCGTCTAGAGATTTAAGAAGTCGATTAGCTGCCCGTAAGTAACAAAGGTAAATATGACTCATAAAGTAGAAATTCAATACACGGAAACATTTGAAAATTCGCTAAATGATTCGATTGATCACCTAACTCAATGGAATGATGAAAAATCCGTCATTGAAGGGGTTGAGAGTCTTTTAGATGCCTTTGAAGAAAATGTGAGCCATAACCCTGACATGTACTCTAGATGTTCTGAGCTTGTAGGGTTGGGGGTCACTAGTATCAGAGAGTTCAAAAAATCGGGCTTTAGGCTGTTTTATGAGGTGAATAATGGCACGGTTATAGGCCTGGTCTTATTAAGGCAAAAACAAGACATATCAATGGCTCTCGTTGATTATTGCATCATACATAAATAGAGTTATAGCAGAGATTTAGCTGATGTACTTATAACCCCGTTTAGTGACTTACAGGGTGTGTTTTAATTCGAGTTAAGTGGCTGTTGTTAAAAGCTTTATGTTGTGTTCGCTTTAAAATCCAAAGGCTATCAGCCGTAATAGAAAGCCCCTCTACACCCATTCGCTTACTCTTTGGTCTGGTGACCTGTTTTCTTCGCAAACTTTTGCATAGCCTCAGCAAAGGTTGTTGCCCCACCTTTAGCTTGTACCTGTACTACCTTATACCCCAATTTTTCTAGCGCTTGGCGCTCTGCTAAAACAGCGTCATCGTCTTGCTGGCTGCCCTGTGCTGGCTGATGAAGGTAACACCCTTCTAGTTGACCATCTTCGACCAGTTGGTGGTGTTTCAGTGCATTGATATCAAAATTCATAATCAGTCTTTTCGTGTAAATGGGGAATACCTTTGGCAAAGCCCGCAAGTATCTATAATTCGATTGTTTGTACCATAAGGCATTTTAACCATAAAAAGCGAATGGAAAAACAGTAAACCAGTGGAATGTAATCGGGAGCGGTTAACCTTAGAAAGGGGTGAGGTAACAGAGATCGTGCTGGCTCGTTTTTGGACATAAATGTGTCAGAAACTTTACTATCGAGGTGTCGATAAGTGTGGTGATTTCATTGATTATTGCCTCAGTCCTTATAGTGATGAAGCGGTTACTAAAACCTTATTGTATTGATTTTTCCTTGCGTTTAATAATCAATAGTGCCAAAAAAGATACAGCTAATGCCATTATAGAAACGGTTGTTCCGATGTTCCCACTTGGTGCAAAGTCCCAATCATTAAAGAAAAATGCGGGTACGATAAAAACTTCCACTGTATATATCCACAAATTATAAATCGTATGAAAAATTATAGCGCTATATATACTCATGTATTTCAGTAGAACTATTGATGCAGTGATACCTAGAGAAAAAGCAACGACAGGGTCTTCATGGCCGTAGGCGAATAAGAGTGACGATAAAATTACGCCTACAAACTTGTTTCTCAAAAGTAAGCATATGCTACTTAGCAAGATAAACCTGAAGAAAAACTCCTCTGATAACGGAGCTAATATAACGGTTTCGAAAAGATAATTTAGTTTCTCGCTTACTTCCAGTTCACCACTAACGAGAAATCCTACGATATAGTCGACTTCTTGCCCCGTGATATATTTCCGGATAAATTCCATATAGAACAACGTGATACAAGCCACGCCAATCGCTAGCACAGTAATTGGGAATACATGATGAGTAAAAGAGGAAACTTGTGGAGTTACTGAAAAGAGGCTATTTTCACTTTTCTTTAAAGTAAGCATCATCACAAACGCCACCACCCAAAAAAGGCCTCGAAGATCATTAAAACCCATGTCGCCCCATAGGTAATATATGGCAAGTGCCAATATGCTTATGGGTAACGAGGTTTTAAGTCCTACGGTGGGAAAGTTATCCATTTGTACCATATCTAAATTTATTAATTCCTGCATTTAAAGGTTACATTTATATCATCCGCCTCACATTAATTTCAATCGTATCGAGATCTTCACGACTAAATAATCTGGTGAAAAACAGGAACAGGATATGTATGGGTTTAACTCTGACGGATTTTGAGGCACACGCGTTTTAGAGTCATAGCACTAAGGCGTTCTTGTCCCAAAGCATGGCGGCATAACACGTCTCTGGACAAAAGTGTGTTATGGCTTCCCCTAAATTAGCAATTTATGAATAACTAGAAGTATGGAAAATCACTTAACTTGGTTTCCAGCCTGACTGGAGCAGATCATTTGTTAAATTACTTTCGTTTCGTACACTGATAATTTGAAAAATTACCATATGCACTAGCAAATGGTTTGAAGCTAACAATATGAGTAGAGTAATCAAATTCCAATTCGTCAGCCATTGTGCTGTGTTTTATTTTATTGACTGCCTTCAAGCCTCTTTCAAGTAACGTTACACGTTTTTTATCACTGCTGTCTTGCAGGGAGAAATAATACTTGTCTAGCGCATTGTAATAGACCATATGATCTGGCTGTAAACTTAACACTGAGACAACATCTTTATCAGACAGGGAAACGCAATCCCAAACACCAATAGCTACGCTCTTGTATGCTTGAGACTCTTTGAAACCTGTAAGTAGCTCTTCGTACTTTTTGGAGTCATCACATAATGCAAACAATGGGAAGGTTGCCAACAAAACAATAACTAGTTTCTTCATTCTTGCCTCTGTAATTTAACACCTAATTAAGGCGTTAGACACGCAATACAAATGCTTTCGCACGCCATACTAAACACAACGCATGGTGAAAATACCGCGCGTTGAAAATCACTCTTAAACAGTTTATTAGCCATTCACTAATATGAAATACAGTTGGTTTCAGAGCCGTAGCTTTGACAGGTTGTTCTAGTTTGCGAGCCATAGGCATCTGCCGATTTCTTATACCCATCACTTATTGACTTAGAGGCACTATTAATAGTATCGACTAATTCATCTCTGTGTCTCTGCTCTCGCATCTCGCTTTTCAGTAGAGCCGCTCTACCCATCTCAATAGCTTTGTTGCACAGATCATTCGGAACATCCCATGAATGAGTTGTATTTTTCCTATGGAACTGTTCATTCTTAATAAGCTTCCAGTAGTTGAAATCATCTTGTTTTCCTAGGTTGTAACATATATCTAAGTTATCCATATTGGAAATAGCAACCTCACGCTCTTGTACTATTTGCTCCGTTGTCTTACAGCCAAAAAGTAAACATAGAGATAGTAGATAAATTTTTTTCTTATAATTAATCATAGTTACGTCATAACACATACAAACTATTGATATTACATATCATCAGTCAAAAAAATGTGAGGTAAATCGATTCACCTTTACTGCTCAACGAAAAGTAAGGTTGATGAAATGAAATGACTAACGCTTATTAGACGACCAATCGTCGTCTTTCCACCCTTCCAAAACGCTGTATCTTTCATGTTTAATTAATTTAAAATCAATAAGTTATAGAAAAACCATGAAAGATAAGCAGCACAATTTTACCGAATAATGGAAACTCTATCCATCAACTCGCTCAGATAAGTTTGAGTAGGGTAAACTCAAATTTACAAGATATGAATCACTATAAGATCTAACGAAGAAAGGGGCAAAGATAAGTCAGACGAGAGTTGACTGAACTGGAGATAGACAGATGAGCGTTATCGTTGGTGGCGATATTATTGTCCTTACTCCGCTGAAAAGGCAAATAAACAAGCTGTTTGGACGTCATTTTGGCGTAATTTAATAAATATAGTAGTGAGCGCATGGGCGCTTATGTAAATTACAGGAGTATTTAACATGATCATATACATACCATTGAACGCAAGTGAGGCCCCACGGAGCACAAAGGATGCTCGGTTGGTATTTTATACCCAGCGTATCGCAGTGTTTATTTTGCAATAACTCAGAGCGCACATTAGTGCGCTCCTATCCGAAGACGACGTTAAGTACCGTTTCCTCTTGTTTAACGCCGTCATTGCTAGTTGCTTTTAGAACGGTTGATTAAAGGGGTAACACCCAAGCGAAAGCGGCTAGGGGGTTTAATTCTGCACTGAAGTAACCGACACCATTTTCCACATACAGCGTCTGTTGTTGGACGCCTTCAATATGTTCTTTGAGCGTATAGCTTCCGTCAGCGATGCCTAGTTTTTGAATAACCTCTGCCGTCACCTTCAGCTGAATGTGGTCTGTTTTGCTTTGGCTGAAGTTAGCCGCGGCGATAACCAGTTCTTGGCTATCAAAACGCAAGAAAGCATAAACAGAATCACTTAGCTGATTGGATTGGTGTAAATCTTGGTACGCTCCGGTCATCGATGAATGGTTCAATGAAAAGGTCATCACTTGTTGATAGAAGAGTCTGAGCTGCTTTTCGTCATCGTTGAGCTGCCCACCATCGAACTTTCCTCCGTTCATCCATTTTTGATGTTGAGGAACACCGATGTAGTCAAATATAGACGTGCGAGAAGGTTGCCCAAAGCCTGCGTTCTCCGCGCCCGATTCGCCGACTTCTTGCCCGAAGTAAATCATGGTGGGAGAGCTACTTAATAGCGCACTGACTAACATGGCTGGTTTGGCAATGTGTGGGTTACCAACAAACTCAGGAGACGCGACACGCTGCTCATCGTGGTTGTCCAAGAAGTGCATCATGTGGTGTTCGATGTCCATCATTTGATGCTGGATCTCAGGAATGATTGCCGTTGAAGCCTTACCTTGCATAATTGCTTTTAGGCCGTCGTAAAGATCGACTTTGTCATACAGGTAGTCCATTTTACCCAAGCGAATGTAATCACGATAAAGATCCGGTTGATACACTTCCGCCATCAAAAAGGCGTCTTGATTCTTTACTTTGATTGATGAATTGAGATAGCTCCAGAATTCGACCGGTACCATTTCTGCCATATCGTAGCGAAATCCATCGACGCCTTTTTCTAACCAATATAAGGCGATGTCTCGAAACTTAACCCATGAATCCGGCACATCAACGTGCTGCCAGAAATGGTAGTGAGCGAGGTGATCACGCATCGCGTAATCATCCGGTAGCTCGGGGAAGTCTTTTGAACCGTCTGGTCGCACGCCATAGTTAATCTTTACGGTTTCATACCAATCGTCGAAGTTGGGTTTGCTCAAGCGCGATCCGTTTCCTGTCCATTTGGCTGGGGACTCAACAAATGGTGAGGCTAAATTCGGGTGTTGTTCGCCACCAAGCGGAATGAACGCAGGTTCGATCTCGGGCAGTTCAAATGTGCTGTCAGGAATGTAATAGAAGTTATTGTTGCGATGATACTCAACCGTCGTGTCATCTTGATCACCAAAGTCACGCACGCCCTCTGGGTTATTCAAGCCTTGGTAATTACGGGCAATGTGGTTAGGGACGATATCAATGATGACTTTCAAACCATTGTCATGGCTTCTTTTGATCAAGGCTTCGAATTCCTGTAAACGCTGCGCTGGGTTGTCAGCAAGATCTGGGTTTACGGAGTAGTAATCTTTGACGGCATAAGGTGAGCCAGCCCGTCCTTTTACAACGCTTGGATGATCGTCTGAGATGCCGATGTGCTTGTAGTCGTTGATCACAGCATGATGTGGTACTCCGGTGTACCAAATATGAGTGATGCCGAGTTCTCTAATTTCTGTCAGCGCTTTATTGGTGAAGTCACTGAACTTGCCCACGCCATTTTGCTCAACGGTTCCCCAAGGTGTGTTCTGTGTATTCTGATTGCCGAACAAACGGGTAAAAACTTGATAGATTGAATGTTTCTTGTTGTACATACTTATATTCCATCTCGAGAAGTGGAGGTGTAGGGCTTTGTCGTTCTAGTTGTGCTGTGTAGACGTTATATTGGGTATAGACGTTATATTTGATATAGAAGTTATCGTTAGGAGGCTAGCTTAATCAGAATGCGGCTTTATCCTCCTTGGGTAAGAAAATCGGGGCGTAGTTGCTGTGGTATGTGAGCGGCTGCTCAAAAAAAGGGGAGGTTAATACCTCCCCTCGCTTTTCCCCAAAAAAACAGGCTCGTCTGTGATGATTATGTGAATGTGAAGCTTATTGTTTCGTCACAGATACCACGGCTTTTTCTGCGCTGTCATTGAGTTGATGAATCGCATTCAGTGTGAATGTGTAGTTGCCGGCTTCGGTTACATTCAACTTACAGTCGCCTTCGCTGCCAATGTTGATCGAGCCTTTAGCTAAGTCGACGGAGTGACAGCCAATATCCAAGATACCCCAAGTAGAACCGCTAAACTTGAAGCCATATTCACCCACAGCCAAAGCGCCAGTGACAGAGTAAACGCCGTTACCAACGAAGTTCATCGCCCAAGCGTCCGTCGGGTTCCATCCGTTCATTGCACCACGTACATAGACGGTCGTTTTGCCATATGGCGGAATCTTAGATACGTCCTTTTGTGAGTTATCAACCGATAACCCAGCACCTTGTGATGCGCCTTGAGTTTGCACAAACACAGCGGTGGTTAATGGCGGTACGGTGAAAGTCTCAGCGGAAAAGGTGGCGCCTTTCACGATGTCATCGGCAGAGTTCTGCTGAATGGTATGGAGTGTAAAGCCCGTTGCTCCCGTGATCTTGAACGATTGAGATTTACTCGTTGAGTTTATAACAACCACAATCGCATCAGCGGTAGTATCTAGGTCTTTGCCCGTGGAGATTCCGTCATCAATTGACATCACGATCAGGCCTTCGATTTGATCTTTGCCTACATTGCGGAAGTCGACACGCTTCATGACTTCTTCTGCTGTGTCTAAGCGGAACAGTTCACTTGAGCTGCGGATTTTTAACAACTCTAGGAATTGCTGCTTGGTGAGGTCAATATCCTCTTTTGCAGGCTTGGCTGTGCTGTCGGCAATGATGGTTTTGATGAGTTCCCAATTGGCACCATCTTTGTCTTCACGAGGTAAGCCAACATTCCAGTTATTGCCAGTACCATCAAACATCACACGGTTGTACCAATCGCCAGAGTCGTAAGAATCACGCTGCATCGATTTAGAACGCAACAGTTCAGAACCCATGTGTATGAACGGGATGCCTTGACCCAACATGACGGTCGAGAGCGATACCGACTGCATACGAGCACGTTCTGCAGAGCTTGTACCTTCGGCGATTTTGTAAGCGTTGTTATCCCAAAGAGTTTGGTTATCGTGCTTGGAAACGTAAGAGATGTTCTCTGATGGCATTTTGGTGTAGCCGGCAGGTGCACCATTGTAGTCGACGTTTTTGCCCAGTTTGGTATCGCCTTTGTAATCCAGTAATACGTATTCGGCTAAGTTGCCGGCCATGCCTAAGCGCACAAGATCTTGGTTGTGTAAACGACCGTTGACTGAATCTTGATCAACTTTGGTTTCTTCGTTGGCAAACGCGGCGTTACCGAAGCCTTGGTTAAAACGAAGTGGGTGCTTACCTTCAGAATCGACACCGCCATCAAATGGGCTACCGCCGCGTACTGCATCACGCAAACGGTCAGAGAAGGTGCCAATTTCGGTGCCTGCCATATTGATCTGGTTGGCTTGTTCGAAGCGAGCGTTGTTTGCTACTTCGCCAAAGTCCCAACCTTCGCCATAGAACAGGGTATTTGGGTCGATATTGCGCACTTCTTTCAATGCTTCAACCATTACGCTTTTTGGCTGGTGGCCCATTAAATCAAAACGAAAACCATCAACCTGATAGTCGTCAGCCCATACCTTGAGTGAGTCGACCATCAACTTACCCATCATTAGGTTTTCAGTTGCGGTGTTGTCACAACACGTTGAGCTTTCCACGCCACCAGTGTTCACATTCAGGCGGTGATAATACCCAGGGACGATCTTATCCAGTACTGACTTATCGTTCACGCTAGACGCATTGGTATGGTTATAAACCACGTCCATGATCAGTTTAAGATCCATGTCGTGCGCAGCTTTAACCATTTGACGGAATTCAAGAATACGCTTTGAACCGTTAGGATCTGTCGCGTAACTTCCCTCTGGAACGGTGTAATGGAATGGGTCGTAGCCCCAGTTAAAACTATCTAGCATACGCAGATCGTTCATTAGAGCTTGGGCATCGCCTGTTGAAGAGTTATAGCTGTTGAGTACGGTTTCGATGGTTTTGTTTTCATCTTCGGTGCCACATAAAGTAGCCGTTGGTTTTACGTTACAGAGTTTGCCTACGGTGTCGGTGATATCCACGCGGCTCGCGTCATCTTCATTGATGGTGGCGATATCGAATGCCGGTAAGATATGAAGCGTAGTTAAACCGGCATCTTTCAGAGCTTTCAAATGTTTTACTGACTCACGATCGGCTTCTGTTAGCGCTAGGTACTTGCCGTTTAAACTTGCTGTACCTAACTTATCACTGAAGCTAAAGTCACGAAGGTGTGACTCGTAAAGTACGTGGTCTTCGTCTTTCTTCACCGTTGGGCGCTTATACCCAGCCCAACCTTGTGGCATCAGTGTTGAATCATCAAGGTCAATCACTTGTGAGTATGCTGAATTCTTCGACAAGCCGAGTGAGTATGGGTCGGTCACAAGGCGAGTTTCGATATTACCAGTGGTTGGGTGGTAGACCTTCACTTGGTAACGGTAATAACTATTCACGGCGTTAGAAATTGAATCCGTTGCCCAAATGCCTGTTTCCAAGCTTTCCGTCATTGGGATCACTTTAGAACTTTGTCGGTCTTCGCTGTAGAGGACGAGTTCAACATCTTGCGCGGTAGGGGCCCAAAGCTTGAAGGTCGTCGTGCTGCCTTCCACAATCGCCCCCAGTGTTTCTCCGATTGCGTTACCGGCCTCTTCGTTGGCAAATACAGCATCAAGTACGCCGGGCTTTTGAACTTCAGTTGATGAGATAACGTCGCCACTCGCATTATACGCAACAACAATGATCTGAGATTTCAAGATGGTGCGCAGCGTGCTGGCGTCAACATTAATTGATAAAGCGGGTAGGCTTGCTAGATGACGGAAGCGTTCTTTTAATACAGAGGATAGCTTGCCATCTTTCTTGAGTTCAACGGCCTGCCCACCGACGATCGCCTTATCATCGTTTATCGTGATGCTGTTATCGAGTGCGTAGAACAACTTGAGAGAATCGGCACCGTCTGCTGCTTCCCAAGCGATTGTGTTTGAGTCCAACCAATGTGCCTTCTGGCCATCAATCTTAACTGGGCGTTCTGAAATCGGTTCGTAGTACAGCGCGCTGCTGCCATGGAAACCGAATACAGATTGAGATTGACTCAGTTTGGTGAGATCAATTTTCGAGTTGGCGCTGCCAAACGCCTTATCGCCGCCATTATGCAAGATGAAGTTGATGCACTTATGAGGGTCGGATGCATCTGGATCGACTTTCAATACGTAGTAGGCGCCATAGGTATCATTGATGCCCTTGAATTCATAAGGTACATCCCAGTCAGTCCCATTGTTACCTAATCCCATGCCGACTAAGTCAGTGCTCGTACAACCTTCACCATTCCAAAGGTGAAGCCCCCAGCCGTCGTAGGTCGAGCCAGAAGCACGAGCCGCTGCAACATCTCGTTTGTAATAAATAACAACTTCGTTTTCAGCGGCTTTATATAGACTATTGCTGTCAGAGTTTGTTTTGCTAGTGTCGCTTCCACAGCCTGCTATCAAGGTCGCGGTGACGAGAGGCAATATCGCCTTAGCTAAAGCTGAACGTTTAAAGGTGTTTGTTTGCGCAATATTGAATCTTTTCGTTTCCGCAATATTGAAGCTCGTTGTTTTTGCAATCTTCAAGGTACTTTGTAGAATCTCGTGTTTATTGGTATTTATTTCGTTCACGTTTTGATATCCATATTTTTTACGAAGATGAATATCCTAGGCTTAACGATGCTCCACTATTTGTGACGCTTATGTATTAAGTTATTTTTAATCCGTAAAAATAGGAAACCTAGTGTCGATATCACGGATTGTGGTGGTTAACGCGCTTTTTTATTGGTTCAATAGCTCATAAAATACAGTTGGTTAGCCATAGGCGTAGAAGATAGGAGTAGTCGCTAGGGGTGATAACTACGCCTTATTTATGTGAGCTTAGTGGCACTTCACTCGTAGGTTGTTTTTCCTATCAAAAAAAGTTTGTACTCATTCGCCTCAAATAGCCTTAGTGAGTCTTTAATGTGGAATGGTGACGCTATGTTGTTCATTATCCAAAGGAGTTGATGTTGTCTTCATCTATTCAAATCGCTATTACTTATCTGGTATTGGTAGCGGTATCTGCGTTGTTTTCAGAAAGTTCAAAAGCGCTCTTGGTGTGGTATTTAGTTATCGGAATAGTGACGTTTTTTGTGTACGCGAAGGACAAGAGAGCGGCAATCAATGGTAATTGGCGTGTACCAGAGAAAACTCTGCATATTTTTTCTGTTGCTGGTGGTTGGTTAGGGGCGTTAATTGCTCAAGATAAACTGCGTCATAAAACGCAGAAGCAACCATTTAGATTTGTATTTTTCGTGACGGTGTCACTTAATGTTGTGGCTTTTGTCTGGACGTTAACGCCGAGTGGGCAGGCGACATTTGGTCAATGGCTAAGCGAGATTATTAAGCTCTTTTAAAGAAACGGATGGTTAGCACCTAAGTACTAACCATCAATAGATAAAGTAAGTCGATTAGATCATCGGAATCGTCGATGCTAAAAGTAACCCTGCCATAGCGTAGTTGAAGCTTTTGATTCGAACGGGTGTTGTTAGCCAATGTTGGAGTTGTTTGCCTGCTGCCGTCCAGAATGTCACAGAAGGCAAGTTGGCTAGTGTGAAGATACTGGCGATGATCGCAAGCTCCCACCATGAACTGCCACTGCTATACACTGAAATTGCCGTCAGCGCCATTGACCAACCTTTCGGGTTCACCCACTGAAAACTTGCCGCGCCAATGAAGGTCATTGGTTTAAAAGCCTTAGTACTTTTCGCTTTACCGCTCAATGCTATCTTAATCGCAAGGTACACGAGGTAAGCAAGACTCAGGTATTTCAAGATTTGGTGAGAGACCGGATAGGCGTTAAAAATCCCCATTAAGCCGAAGCCAACCAATAGCAACATGGCTGCAAACCCCAGAGCAATGCCAAGCATGTGCGGAATGGTACGAGCAAAGCCAACATTGGCTCCTGATGTCATGAGCATGATGTTATTTGGACCTGGTGTGAAGGTCGAGACAAACGCAAACAAGGCAAGTGCGCTAAGTTGTTCTAAAGGCATTGTGATTCTCCAGCAGTAAAATGAACGAAGTGACTGACCGGTCATGACTTTCACGTGTTGAGAAACATAGTAGGTGGAAAGTGAGGCAATTATGTGCTTTTATTTCCTCAATTATCACTTAATGCACAATAATAAGTACTTATGGATAGATTTGACGAAAGGATATTGCAAGAGCTTAAATTGGACGGCAGAATCTCCAACATTGAGCTTTCAGAACGTATAGGATTGTCGGCTTCAGCGACCTTAAGGCGAGTACAGGATCTCGAGCGTAAAGGGATCATTCAAGGTTACCGCGCGGTTCTGGATAATGGCCTGATGGGCGTTGGCTTTATTGCTTATGTTTCGATTGGCTTGTCGAGCCACAGCAAAGCGGCTCAGCTAGAGTTTGAACAGCACGTCAGTATGGAAAAAGAGGTGGTGGAGTGCCACAACATTACTGGTGCCAACGAGTACTTGCTAAGGGTAGAAACCAAAGATCTACCGGGCTATAAGAAGTTTCATGCCGATGTGCTTGGGGAATGTGCTCAGGTGCAATCGATTACGACTATGGTTGTGATGGACACCCCCAAAGATGAACGTTAGTCGAGTTTTATTGTAGGAGAGGCGCAGTGCCAAATACTAATCAGTTGTTGTTGTTCTTAGATGTGGTTCAGCAAGGGTCGTTTACCAAAGCGGCAACCTTGCATGATATGGACAACTCATCACTCTCTAAACAAATAAAAAAACTCGAGCAAGATTTAGGTGTTCAGTTGCTCAACCGTTCTACGCGTTCGTTCTCGTTGACGTCGGCAGGGGAAGATATTCTCGCGCAAACCTATGTACTGAAAGATACTATTAATCAGATTCAAGGCATTGCCGACTCGTACCAATCTGAGCCCAAAGGTGTGTTACGAATTACGTCGCCGATCTATTTTGGTCAGCAATACTTGCAACCTATTATTACTCAGTTCATGAAAAAGTATCCGGATGTTCAGATTGTGCTGTCACTAGACGACAAGATCGCGAATATTATTGCAGGGCAGTTTGATATCGCGTTTCGCTTCAGTAAGCTCGTTGAATCCAACTTGATTGCCAAGAAGATTGCCGACAGTAACTTCATGCTGGTTGCATCGAACGACTTTGTGAAAAAGCACGGTGAGCCAAAGACGCCACAAGATTTGCTCTCTTTACCTGCGGTTATCTATACCAATGGTGATATGACGGTTGATCATCTGCGTATCAGTGAAGAGCCGCATGGCAACACTTTCCAAAGCCTAACGATTCGCGGCAACTATAAGGTGAGTGATGTTCGTACCATGGTGTCTTGCGTAAAAGATGGCTTAGGTTATGGCTTCCTTGACCAATCAAACTTGTATGCCTCAATGAAAGAGTTGGGCTTGGTTACGTTACTTCCTGATTATGCAATCTCGACGGTTGATACGGCAATTTATGCTGTGTATCCGCATCGTAAGCAGACCAAATTGGTGAAAGAGTTCATTACTACGGTTCAAGACTATATTGGCTCTCCGACCATTTGGGAGAAGATGCAGCAAGGTTAGTTGGAAAGTCTAGGCCATAAGCTGCTAGA
>NZ_JBGOOI010000033.1:16023-50247 GCF_041439605.1 Vibrio sp. 1F169
ATAAGATAGATAAGATAGATAAGATAGATAAGATAGATAAGATAGATAAGATAGATAAGATAGAATAAGTAACGCCCCAAGACTTATAGATAAAAAGCGAGCGGGATCACAGCATTAATGGAGTGCTGACGGATAGATACTCGTAGGCTTTTTATCATTATGTATTCCTGAGATACTGAACAAAATTCATTTTAGGGCGGATCGTTTTAATAACTGCGCTTTTCCCTGTCATTCAAACATACTGCTCGCTATAGGTTGATTGCTTTCCTGTGTAGGGTGCTATTAGCCGAGTTAGGATAAAATATTTTATGAGTACAATGGGAATCGCAATTGGTGCGACCGCTCTTTCGTTAATACTGATTGCTGTTTGGTTGGTCTCTTTGTCGCTAAGAAAAAAGCGCTTAGAACAAGAACGTAAAGCTCGCGCTGTCGCTTACCGAAAAGCGATTGAAAAAGCACGTATCCAAGAGCAAAAAGATCGTCAATTTAAGGCTGAAACAGGGCATGTGCCGTCGATTTTATATTTGGCGAAAGAGGCCGAACGAGTCAATCTTAAGGAAGCTCTGTATTGGTACGATAAAGCTGCCCATTTAGACAATGTCAACGGCATGTACGGCATTGTGCGTCTGAGTATGAAGTGCAAAGAAGACCTAATTTTAAGAGAAAAGGCCAATTTTTGGCAGTTAGCGATATCAGCACTGGATAATGATCCGCTTGCAAAATTCGAGGTGGGTAAAGCACTCGTGTTTGGTCGCGGAGTTGAGAAAAACCTTCCGAAAGGCAGCGCCTATATTGAAGAGTCTGCAGTTAGTGGTAACACCGAAGCGATGCTTTTCATGGGGGATTGGTGTTTAGATAGAGAGAACCCAGATTATTCTCCAGAAAGCTCTTTCATGTGGTTCAGAAAAGCGGCTGAAAAGAATAACCTAGACGGAAAAATCAAATTGGGTATGAGCTATTTGAACGGTGTTGGCGTTGTCGCTAATCATCGTGAAGCGGTTTACTGGTTTGAAACGGCAGCTGAAAAAAACTGTGCAGAAGCGATGTTTAAAGCCGGTGAGGCGTGGATTGACCATGGTGAGCACGGCAATGCTATCGCGTATATCTGGTTATTCTTATCGGCTCATTTTGGCTATGCGGATGCGAGGTATTTGAGAGATAAAGTTGGTGGGGATCTTGGTGTTGACGCCGTTGTGGGATTACAGGCCCTGACTAAGCCAATAATGACCAAGTTGACGCAAGAAGCAATCACCAAGCACTCTATCGTTAAAGCGCTCAACAAGCTCTACAAACGCGATATCCCAGTACATAAGAAAGTGAAAGAAGCCTCTGACGAAGAGGGTGATGAGTTAGGTGTCGATAAGGCGGATTTGGATACTGAAGCCTCAAATGCTCAAGCTTCAAGTGCTCAAGGTTTAAATGGCAACAATCACCAACAGGCGGCTGAAAACCATGATGGTGCCAAGGCAAGCGCAAATCGAGCATCACAAGACAAGCAAGCTAATTCTAATAGCGGTTCTTTGGACTTTAGCCAACCGGCAGTCGAGTCTAACTGGAAGAGCAATTAATAAACCGTGTTTATGAGTTATTACTTGTGTTCTGAACATGACTGAAACGAGTAGTTCTACAATTTAAAAAATCCAACGATGTTATATGATTGTAGATATTATAACTGACTGTATTAAGCCGCTAAGTCATACGGTAGGTATTATTGACTGCGGCGGGTAAAGCACTCAAACAAAAAAAGGGAAGCATCTGCTTCCCTTTTTGTTTATGTACGATTTGCTTTTTAGAGCTTAGAGCTTAGAGCTTAGAGCTTAGAGCTCAGAACTGTTTAGGTTCAGAGCAGCTAAAGGTTTATTGCTCTTTGTTTTGCTCGGCTTTACATACAGCAGCAGTGAACACTACGTCTGTTGAGCTGTTAAGCGCTGTTTCAGCTGAATCTTGAATCACACCGATAATGAAACCAACCGCTACAACCTGCATCGCTACATCGTTTGAAATACCGAATAGGCCACACGCTAGCGGGATAAGCAGTAGTGAACCGCCAGCAACACCCGATGCGCCACATGCTGAAACTGCAGCAACAAGGCTTAGTAGAATCGCAGTGAAGATATCAATCTCAATACCCATAGTGTGTACAGCAGCAAGCGTTAACACAGTAATGGTGATTGCAGCGCCTGCCATGTTGATCGTTGCGCCTAGAGGAATCGATACAGAGTAAGTATCTTCGTCTAGCTTTAGCTTCTTACAAAGGTTCATGTTCACTGGGATGTTTGCAGCGCTTGAACGAGTGAAGAATGCCGTTACACCAGATTCACGAATACATTGCAGTACAAGTGGGTATGGGTTTTGTTTTGTTTTAATAAATACAAGCAGTGGGTTAACCACAAGTGCGATGATCAGCATTGAGCTTAGTAGTACTGCTAGTAGTTGACCGTAGCTTGCCAGTGCATCGAAGCCTGTTGTTGCGAATGTTGCAGAAACAAGACCGAAGATACCGAATGGCGCAAGACGAATAATGAAGCGAACAATGTGTGAAACACTGTGGCTTAGGTCTTCGAAAACCGCTTTGGTTGTTGCAGATGCGTGGTGCAGAGCAAGACCAAGACCGATTGCCCAAGCAAGAATACCGATGTAGTTCGCATTCATTAGTGCGCTAACTGGGTTGTCTACAAGCTTGAATAGAAGCGTATGAAGAACTTCTGCAATACCTTGAGGAGGGTTAGCACCTTCAGCGCCAGCAACCAGTGTCAAAGTGGTTGGGAACATGAAGCTCAGTACTACAGCAGTCAGTGCAGCAGAGAACGTACCAATCAGGTAAAGCACAATGATTGGACGCATATGGGTGTGCTGACCTTTCTTTTGGTTTGCGATAGAAGCTGCAACAAGAATGAATACTAAAATTGGGGCAACAGCTTTCAGAGCACCAACAAACAGACTACCTAATAGGCCTGCATCTTGAGCTGCTGAAGGAGAAACCATGGCGAGAACGACACCGAAAACAATACCAGCAAGGATCTGTAGAACGAGATTTCCACGAGCGATGCGGGCGAGCATGTTGTGATTTTGCATAAAATACCTGCAATTGTTAATTTATTATAGTGATGTATCTTTTTATGAAGTTGTACCAAATCCAACTATACACTAGCGGAATTGGCGGTCATATTAGCGGGATCTAAGAGGGTGTCTAGGGATAGTTTACTTTTAGGGTTATTGTTTGCGCTAAGTGGTGTTTTTAGAGCTAAATGTTAAATAAATGTATTTTGATTGAGCTATAAATCTGCTGATTCTCATTTGATAGATTCAAAACACTGCAAATGTAGAAATGTAAACGGCTATAGGAAAGAACATTGTGTGCATAAATAACCACACCATTATCAAATTGAAACAAAAAGCCCCACGTGATTAACACGATGGGGCTCATTGTCTTAAATTAAAGTTATCTTAAGTTAGGTTATCTTAAATACAGCTTATAGCTGTTAACCTTAAACCTTAAACGTTAGTCAGATGCTTTTTTAAGATTGCGGCCTTCTGATTGTACGGTTTTGTACATCTTGGAAAGCTGCTTATTGTTAGCGCGTTGTTCCGCTAACGAGGCGCCATTTCGGGCTTGTTCTCGCAATAATTTTCGATAGTTAGCAAATCGTCGCTCAGACAACTCTCCACTTTCAATCGCCTTGCGTATCTTGCAACCCGGTTCTGATTCATGATGACAATCAGAGAATCGGCAATGCATGGCTAACTCTTCCACATCAGAAAAGGTTTCACTCACGCCTTCAGCGCAGTCAGCAAGTTGTAGCTCTCGCATTCCTGGAGTATCGAGCAGTAAGCCGCCCGATGTTAGCAAGTGGAGCGATCGTGATGTGGTTGTGTGTCGGCCTTTACTATCGTCTTCACGAATGCCACCTGTGGCTTGTTCAGCCTCACCAAGTAATGAGTTGACTAAGGTGGATTTACCCACACCGGATGAACCCATTAAAGCCACAGTCTTGCCCGTTTTACACCAAGGCGACAAAACTTGAGTTGAGTCTTGGTCTAGGCTATTCACCGCTTCGATCATCAGCATAGAATCTAAGCTTTGCACTTGTTGTACTTTGTCTTCGTAGTCATCACACAAGTCTTTCTTGGTGAGTACGATAACCGCTTCAACCTGTGCTTCATTGGCGAGCGCTAGGTAGCGTTCAATACGGCTTAGATTAAAGTCGTTATTTAACGAAACCACGATAAATACCGTGTCGATGTTAGCTGAGATATATTGTTCGGCGACACGGCTACCTGCAGCTTTACGGCTGAAGAGTGATTGACGGTCTAATAAACGGCCGAATTGCAGTTCAGAGTTCAAGATTACCCAGTCGCCTACCGTCATTGCGGGTTGGTTTTGATGGATAGGGAGAACGATTTCGCCTTGTTCTGACGCTAGTGTATAGCCGCTGCGATGGTGCGCGGTAATACGAGCAATGACGGATTGGTCATAGTCTTCGAGTGTCAGTTGTTGTTGGAATACAGGTTGCCATCCAAGTTGTTGAAGTGACATTGGATTAGAAAATGCGTTTTGTGAATTCATGTCTATTTACCCAGACGTGCGAGCTTTCTTTTCTTATCAGTGCATTAAAGTCTTATGAGAGCATTAACTTCTTGTGAGATCTCAATTTGTTGATGAGATCAAAAGAGTTAATGAGACCAAAAAGAGTTGCTGAGATTAAAAGCGTCGAGCGTCAAAAATGTTTTGAGTTTGGGTCGAATTCAAATAGATAGGACCCCGGATTGAGTCATGCTTTACAGGCATGCAGGAATTGATCACTTACGATCAATAGTAAACCGGGTAAAAGTGTGCGGTCGTCAAAGAGTGACGATAAGTTGGTCGATCGGTATTTAAGTTGGATTAACCAAACAAGTTAACGCGTTACTTTTACTGCCAGTTTTAGTGTCTTCATTACAATCATCTTCTATTCTCCTTGGTTATTAATGTGGTCAGGCTTTGAATAAAAAGCGAGCTCAGTTTAGCAAAAAGCCACGATGGCGAGAAGTCATCGTGGCTTAAATTATTTCATCGGTTGTAAATCTGATTAATGATGATCGTGATTCATCTTTTTCATACCGCTCATCACTTTCTTCACTGGCGCATCAAAGGTCTGTGTTTCACCGTTTGCGAAGGTCAGTGTCATTTTGATTTGTTCACCTTCTTTTAGGCTGCTTTTCAAGTCAAACAACATGATGTGTAAGCTACCTGGTTTAAGTACTGCTTTACCATTTGCAGGGATGGTGATCGCTTGAACTTGACGCATCTTCATTACGTCGCCATCAACGATAACATCATGAAGTTCAACCTTTCCTGCTGCTGGTGTTGTTGCAGAAACAATAGCGTGATCTTTATCGCTATGGTTCATCAGAGTCGTGAATACCGCGCTGTTCACTGCTGAAGGCGGGGTTGCGCGCGCGTACGCGTCATGAACCATAATGTCGCTATTCGCTTGAGCAAGAGGAGTGAGCAATAAGCCTGCTAGAGCAAGTGCTTTTAACTTCATGTTGTTGTCCTTAGTTTTCTGTTTTGGTCTGGGACCTGACTTTTTGTTCGAACTTTATTCGTTAAGTTCTTTATTTTTGTACACGTTGTTTCTCGTCGCTGATGACTTGGTACGTTAGCGCGTTAATGTGTTAATAGCTTCAACAATTGGCGCTGGCGTTAACGTATGCGGCACTTTGGTAATCAGCGTGCCATCGGGTTTTAAAAAATAGAAATATGAGCTGTGGTCTAGGGTGTATTCCAACTCTGAACCTTCAAGCTTGGTCTTTCTAAAAATAACACCGTAGTTGTGTGCAAGCGTTGTTGTCACATCTAACGGGCCACTTAATCCTTCCATCATTGGGTGGAAGTATTGTGCGTATTCGTATGAGGCTTCAGCGGCATCACGTTCTGGATCGAGAGAAACAAACATCGGGCGAATCTTGGCTTTTGCTTCATCAGAAATCTGGTTAAGTGCTCCGGCTAACATTGCTAGAGAAGTAGGGCACACATCTGGGCAACGTGTGAAACCAAAATAAACGATACGAATTCTGTCATCGGTTTGGTCAAAGATTTCCGTTGGCTGGTTATCTTTGCCGAAAAGGGTTGTTGCGGAGAATTGTTGTTTTGCCGCGTGTTGTTTTTGAGCTTCGTTTTGCCCATCAAGATAACTTTTAACGCCAAAGCCAAGGACAAAAGCGACAACCAATGCTAACGACCAATTTCTACTCATCTTGCCATCCTTATTGCCGGATTTACAGTATCGACACCATCAGTGAGCTCACCGATCCATGTCATCTTGTCTAAAGTACATACAGGTAAAATCACATCACCTTCATAGGTATTATTGCCAATGTTTTTTAATTGAAAACGTGCCGAGCCCATTTCCATCTCTAAACCTGTAAGCGACAGCATTAATGTGTCAGAGGCTGCGCCTTCCCACACTACTTTGATTTTGGTGGGAGCCAGAGGTTGAGCCGTCTCGCGATCAAGTGTCATCGTAACTGTATTTTGCTCACACGATGTGGTGGAAAGCATGCAGTAATCATCTAAGTTAACCTCAGCAGAGGCTCGCTCCATCGCTGATTCAAATTGCTGAATTGCTTGCGGCCCATAAAAGCCTGCCACGAGAGCGATCCCAAGAGCAGCAACCTTTAATGCAGAGTGCATGTCGTGTTCTCATCTAATTTTATAAGAGCGGCGATGTTATCATATCCCTCAATATGTGCTTGTATCAAAAAGTAATTTTGTGCGTATGGTAGAACTAAAAAAGCGAAGCCATTGGCTTCGCTTTTGTCTGTGTCATAGGTTCATGAGCTTAGTCTTTCTAAGTTCTATCCGTTCTGAATACGCTTGAGAATGGATAGAATGATCAGTCAGCGTTGCGCTCTGCAAATTTCTCTAACCCAAGGACCAGAGCAATCGCTACAAGCATCATCACAATAGCCATTACTAGCTGTGAAGGTTGAGAAGTGACGGCTTCAAAATCAAACGGTGACAAGTTTTCTTGAATCAGAGGAACTTGCTCACCTTTAGAGTTTGTACGCCAGCTGATCGTTTCTTTCCACGGCCAAATCTTCGGCAGTGTACCGATCATCAAACCAGTCAAGAATACTAATGTGAAGTCGCGGAATGAGCGCAATAGCCAAGACAGTACATGTGAGAAAGTCAGCAGTCCGATCACACAGCCCGCAAGGAATAGCGCAAGTACATCGACCTGAAACTCTTTAACGGCACCAAGTACCGGGCCGTACATACCAATTAATAGCAGAATGAAGCTTCCTGAGATACCGGGTAAAATCATCGCGCAGATAGCAATCGCACCCGCAATCAATACGTTGATGCTGGTTGGCTCCATTTGCAGCGGTTTAAGCACGGTAATGCTATAAGCGAAAGCAACGCCAAGCAGCAAAAACACGAAGCGAATCATATCGCGTTTCTCTACTTGCTTAAGAATATGGAAAACCGACACCAAGATCAGGCCGAAGAAGAAAGACCACAGTGGAACAGGGTGGGTGACTAATAACCAAGAAATCAATTTTGCGAATGTCGTAATGCTCGTGAATACGCCCGCGAACAGTGAAATTAGGAAGAAACCATTGATGTGATTAAACGCGGCTTTGAAGCCTTCGCGTTTCCATAAGCCAAGTACGCTAGGGTTAATTCTGCGAATGCTTTCTAGCAGCGTATCGTAGATACCAGTGATGAATGCGATGGTTCCGCCCGACACGCCAGGAACAACGTCTGCTGAGCCCATTGCCATGCCTTTGAAAAAAGTACTTAAGTAGTTCATTGCTTCATAGAGTTGAGGATGATTTTGTGCAGTATACAAACTTTAGTGTAAAAAAAGTATGAATATGCCTTTGGCGAGGTGCTTTATTACCTCTTTAATTGTAAGGCAATACGTTGATGTGAACATCTGCCTTACATTTAAAATACAACTGCTTGGTGTCTTATTATTATCGGCGGCAGTGAAACCTGTTTTCTATCGATATTGCATCTTGGTTGCATTATGCAAATGCACTTTGCAATTCGCATCATGAATTAGAGGTTTTTATGCGATGCAGGGCTTATAAAATGGCTGAATTAAAGTTGGCACGCTAACTGCATTATATACATTGACCCTTCTTAAGCCGAGGGTCACCTAGCCAACTGACGTTGTTAGTGAACTTATGATTTGTTCACAAATATATAGAGCCAATCGCGATTATTGCGGTTGGCTATTTTTTTGTCTGTCGTTTGGCTCTTTATGATCAGCTATCTGCTATTAACCCCATGCTCCAAACGAAAAAAAAGCCAGTCACCATAGGCAACTAGCTTAAGCTTTTCTCGAATCAATCTCGAATCAATCTCGAATCAATCTCGAATCGTTTAGTACCCCATCAACTGCAGTAAATTCTCCGCTGTGCTGATCGCTTCTTTACGGTTAGCAATGTTTAGTTTTTGGTAAAGGTTACGGATGTGAGTCTTGATGGTGGTACCTGCGACATCGAGTTCTTGAGCGATCTGCTCGTTACTGAACCCTGAATAGATCAAACCAAGTACTTGCCATTCACGCTGGGTGAGTGGGCTTGTGCGCACAAGTTCAGGAATGTTTGGGTGATTGACTAAGTTTTCGACAAAGTCTTCATCAAAGTGAACCGAGCGGCTGCGTTGGGTGGTCGAGATATCTTTCATGATCTGTTGAGCGCGATGGCGTTCTAAGTCACCTAAGCCAGGCTTGTTACTCAACTTATCCAAGATATGTCCGATAGTCCCGCCGTCTACTAAGAAGTTGCCGACCATACCGGTTTGGTTAGTCATATGAAGCGCTTCTTCAAGTAGCACGCGTGCGCTGTCTTCATCGTTAATTTGTGTACGTAACACGGCTTCAACGATCAAGTTTCGGTTGGTGTCTGTAATCAGATGTGAACGCTGAGCTTCACTCTTAAGGAAAGTCAGCGCTTCTTCCGCTTCTTCATACTGCTCAAGAATGATGTGAGCGCGAACGATGTTTCTCCATTGCAGTTGGCAGAAGTGGTTGCTTGCCGATTCAGGTCGAACAGCCACATTCAACCAATCACGTATCGCCTCTTTATTGCCTTTTACTTGCCAAAAAAGAATCAAAGAAAGAGAAGCGTTCGCCGTCCAGTCCACGTGGTAAGTCGATTGACGCAATAGGTGCTGAATTTGGTCGATAAACTTAGATGCTTTATCAATTTCACCGCGACTCAGTGAAATACGAGCCAGCATTGAATAGCTGTGAAGGTGCTTACTTGGTGAATGGTGACCAAGGATATCCAAGCCTTTGTAACAGCACTCTTCCGCTTCATCTAATCGGTTCCAACACCAGAATATTTGAGCTCTAACACGCAGTAAGAATTCATGCAGAGGCACGTATTTTAGCTGGTGTTCTTCGATCAATTTGAACGCACTGTCTTGCAGCTCGAATGCCGCTTGAACGTAACCCTGTGCAATTAAGATCTCGCTCTGTTGTAGAATTGCCCAAAGCGCTTGGTGGTAAACTTGATACTGGCGTGCAAGTTTTTCTGTTTGCTGCATCATCGGCAGTGCACGGCTCAAGTTGCCCATTACGTGATTGACTTCACCAACAACAGACGTGGCGACAATTCGGCTACGATAAACGGTGGTGTTCAGCTGACTTAGCGAAAGCTCTGCCAATTCCAAGGCTTTTTCAGGTTCATTGCTGTTAATAGCAACTTGCGCGCGCAGGGCGTTGTATTGCCCTTGTTGTTGAGTATCGAGTTCAATATTTCGAGCTTGATATTGTGTTTCAGCCTCTTCCAATAATGTCCCTACTTGTTCGTAGCGGTGCTGACTTTGTGCTAGCCAAGCTCGTAACATGGACAGTTTAGGGTCGCTGTAAAGTTGATCCGTAGTCAGTTGCTTGATCGCCATCTCTAACGAGGAAAGCTCGCCTTGGTTGAACATCGGCCAACCGTGGTCTGTCAGTATTTGAATGATCAGTTCTGGGTCTTCAGCGCGCTGTGCATGGCGTAGTGCTTGGTGTGGTGTGTCTTGTTTAATCCACGCCTTCGCGGCACTTCGGTGCAACTCTGCTTCTTGTTGAGGGATTCGAGCTTGACGCTCATGTGCCAAAAATTCACCAAACAGGTTATGGAAACGATACCAGTTCTTTTCGCCTTCAAGCGGGTAGATGAATAAACCGAATCGATTTAATGATTCGATCATACCCAGTGCGTCTTCACGCTGTGTTAGCGCACAAACCAGTTCGTCGTTGAAGTGGTCAAGCACTGAACACTGCATCAAGAACTGTCGAGTTTCTTTGTCTAACAGGTCGAAAACCTCTTCAACCAAGTAGTCCCAAAGATGGGCTTGATTAAAGTGGGAGAAGGACTCAGCAGACTGCGCCAGCGTGCGTTTTTGATGTTGGGCTTGCAGCGCAATAAGTTGAAGTGCAGAAGGCCAACCCTCTACATAGGTACAAATACTGTCTGCCGTTGTGTCATCAATACCATCGGCAACACGCTGATTAAAAAAGCGCGTCGTCTCTTCGGTATCAAAAGCCAGCGAGTCATTACCTAATTCGATCATTAAGTCTCGAACGCGAAGGTTTGCCGTACCTAGGGGGGGGGTACCACGACTGGTTACAACCAGCGTAAGATTGTCGGGCATATGTTTGAGGAAAAAGCGCATTGCTTCTTGAATGTCATCATTGTTGACTAAATGGTAGTCGTCTAAAACAAGAAAACATTCATGATGATAGTCCGACATCTCGGCGAATACTTCGCTCAATAAAGAATGCAGCGATGAAAACTGTCGTTTCTCTGCCAGTTTTTGGGCATTGGGACAGGAATTTTGAGTCGCTTTATTGAGTGATTGGAGTAGGTAGTTGATAAAACGGAAGGCATCGTTGTCACTATCATCGATGCTGTACCAACCCACATTCGGCTTATCTAACAGCCACTGTGCAGCCATGGTGGTCTTGCCATAGCCCGCAGGAGAACGGAACAATACAAGCTTATAGCAATCTGCGTTCTGGAGCAGATCGAGAACCCTAGGTCGTAGGATTGCATTATGTAAGCGGCCGGGACGAGTCAGTTTCGAAGGGATCCACATGTCGAAGTTTTTCACCTATTCCGTGGCGTATGTTTTGGGGATTCTAAAACCGTAAAAGAGTTGCCCAATCACATCTGCCTAATTACTTAAGTCTGTGCTTATGTTACGTGAAGAAAAATGGCATCGACTATGATTCTCCTCAGAAACCTTGCGGTCTTGCATGTTTTTGGCTTTCTACGCCCTTAATTTGAGACTTTGCTCACGTTGCGTGGTGGTTTGTGAATGTGACTTTGTTCGGTCTTACACTGAGATTTATGCAAAAGATGAGATATGGAAAATAATTTCGTGATCTCAAACTCAGATTTGCTAATCAGTTTATTCCGGTTAAATAAAACTCACATCAATTAACGTTAAGTTATCGAACGGGAGCTTGTGATCTTAGTCACTCCAACTTTTTGTTCGAAGTTAGAACATGAGAGTCAGATCACTAACCTTACATCGGTACGCCCCCTACGCCCTCTCATCTACTCCTAGTTAGTCGTATTAACGGGAGGATGTTTAGTTAATGGTGACCATGCACGATATGTCACAGATGAATTAGAACTATTAAAAGCGAGATTTCTGAAATGAAACCAACTCAGCAAAAAACTTTCGATAAAGTGTCGTTCCAAGAAAGCGTTAAAAAGCATTTATCTGCAACTTACGCAACAACGATTGAAAACGCAGATAGCCGCGCATGGTACCTAGCGATGGGGCGTGCGCTAGCAGAATTGACAACATTTGACCTGCTAGAAACTGAAAATGATGAAAAAATCAAAAACGCGAAGAGCGTTAACTACCTTTCATTAGAGTTTTTGATTGGTCGTCTAACAGGTAACAACCTGATCAGCATGGGGCTGTACGAACAGATTACTCATGCAATGGAAGAGCTAGGCCAAAACCTAACTGACCTTCTAGAAGAAGAACGCGACCCATCGCTAGGTAATGGTGGTCTTGGTCGTCTTGCTGCTTGTTTTATGGATTCTTGTGCTGCACAAGAGTACCCAACAGTAGGCTACGGTCTTCACTACGAATACGGCCTATTCAAACAGTCTTTCCAAGATGGTCGTCAACAAGAAGCACCAGACGCATGGCGTGGTGTTGAAGGTTACCCATGGGAAGTCGCTCGTCCAGAGCTAGCACAACACATTGGTTTTTACGGTCATGTAGAAGTTGAATTCATCGACGGTAAAGAAGTTCGTACTTGGGTTCCAGGTATGGAAGTAAAAGCAATGCCTTGGGATCTACCTATCGTAGGTTACGAGTCAAACACGGTTTATCCATTGCGTCTTTGGGAATGTCAGGCAATTGCACCATTCTCACTAGCAAGCTTTAACAACGGTGATTACTTCGAAGCGCAACACTCGCTAATCGATGCAGGTAACATCACTAAAGTACTTTACCCGAACGACAACCACGAGAAAGGTAAGACACTGCGTCTAATGCAGCAGTACTTCCACTCAGCAGCGTCAGTTCGCGATATTCTACGCCGCCACGAAGCCGCAGGTTTCTCTCTAGAAGATCTGCCTAAGCAAGAAACGATTCAGCTGAACGATACGCACCCAACGATTGCGATTCCTGAGCTAATGCGCATCCTAATCGACGAGAAAGGTCTATCTTGGGATCAAGCATGGGAAATCAGTGCACATACGTTCGCTTACACGAACCACACACTACTTCCAGAAGCGCTAGAGACTTGGTCTGAATCGCTGATCAACCGTCTTCTTCCACGTCACATGGAAATCATTTTTGAAATCAACCACCGCTTCATGCAAGAAGTTCGCAAGATGTGGCCTGGTGACGGTGAGAAACAAGCGAAGCTTTCTATCATCCAAGAAGGTTTCCACCGCATGGTTCGCATGGCAAACCTATGTGTGATTGGTTCTTACAAAGTAAATGGTGTAGCGGCACTTCACTCTCAACTTGTTAAGAAAGACTTGTTCCCAGAGTTCAACGAAATCTTCCCAGGTAAACTGACTAACGTAACGAACGGCATCACGCCACGTCGTTGGTTGAAGTTCTGTAACCCAGGTCTATCTAATCTAATCACAGGTAAGATTGGCTCTGAGTGGCCAGCAAAACTTGAGCAGCTAGAAGGCATCGCTAAGTTTGCAACAGACGCGAAATTCCAAAAAGAATTTATGGCTGTTAAGAAAGAAAACAAACAGCGTCTTGCGGATTGGGTTCAAGAGAATATGGGTATCGAGCTAGATACTAACGCTATCTTCGACGTTCAAATTAAGCGTCTGCACGAATACAAGCGTCAGCACCTAGATTTGCTACACATTCTGTCTCTGTACCACCGTATTCTTAACGAACCTGGTTTCGAGTGTGAGCCACGCGTATGTTTCTTCGCAGCGAAAGCAGCACCGGGTTACCACCTAGCAAAAGAAATCATCTTCGCGGTTAACAAGATTGCAGAGAAGATCAACAACGATCCTCGCATCGGTAACAAGCTTAAAGTGGTATTCATCCCTGACTACCGTGTAAGCATGGCTGAAATCATCATCCCTGCAGCAGACGTTTCTCAGCAAATCTCATTAGCTGGTAAAGAAGCTTCAGGTACGGGCAACATGAAGATGGCTCTAAACGGCGCTCTAACTATCGGTACGATGGATGGTGCAAACGTTGAGATTCGTGAAGAAGTTGGTGATGAAAACATCTACATCTTCGGCCTAGAAGTTGACGGTGTTGTTGCACTGAAAGCTCAGGGTTACAACCCATACGATTACTACAATGCAGACCCACTATTGAAAGCATCTCTAGATCTACTGACTGGCGATGAGTTCACTCCAGGTCAACCAGGTCTTCTACGTGCAACGTTTGATAGCCTACTAGACGGTGGTGACCCTTACCTATGTCTTGCTGACTTCGCATCTTATGTGAAAGCGCACGAAGACATGGGTACGCAATACAAAGACCAAGCAGGCTGGGCTAAGAAAGCGATTCTTAACACGGCATTGGTTGGTAAGTTCACATCAGACCGCTCAATTCGCGACTACGTGAACAACATCTGGAAACTTGAAGCGGTTAACCGTTAATAGTTGCAAAGTAGCCAAGGCAGTTTCTGCCTTGGCTCAATTAGCTTGTGAGCAAATAGACGGCTTATTCAGATAGCAATGCTTACAAACTGATTGTCACAAGCTAATTGATTAGTAAAAATTAAATAGACAACCCTACAAAAATTGAAAGCGTCAGAACGTTTTCGGAGAGAGCGATGAAAGAACAGACCGTATTAAAACAAGTCGCAGAAATGGCAAATATTGCCGATAGTTACGTTAGTGCGTGGGGCGATGAAGCACAAGTATCAGAAGAGACGATTACGTCTCTATTGGCTTCATTGGGCTACGATACAAGCAGCGATGATGCACTGCTTAAATCTGCAGAAAGAAAGCACAGAAAAGATGTACTAGACCCGGTTCTTGTCTTGCGTGACGGTGAGCCAGTAGAAGTGACACTCAATCTGGGTGTGAGTGCTCGTGAAAGTGAGTTCAGCTGGCGCTTAGAAACCGAGCAAGGAGAGGTACTTGAAGGCTATCTTCAATCTCAAGTCGTTCGTGACGAGCGTGCCGAGGGTGGCCCTTTAGTGTTTGCATTGCCAAGTGATTTGGCATGGGGTTATCACAAGCTCATTGTGAGTCGTAAGCGCCGTAAGAAACCTTACGAGATGACGTTGATTATTACGCCAAAAGCGTGCTTCAAGCAGTCACCCATTGAGCAAGGCAAAAAGCTTTGGGGACCAAGTGTTCAACTGTACACGCTAAGAACTCAGCACAACTGGGGTATTGGTGATTTCGGTGACCTAAAACAGCTTGTTTCGGATATCGCGTCTCGCGGTGGTGACTTTGTTGGTCTAAACCCAATTCACTCACTGTTCCCTGCGAACCCGGAAGGTGCTAGCCCATACAGCCCGTCTTCACGTCGTTGGTTGAACGTCTTATACATTGATGTGAGTTCAGTTCCTGAGTTCGCATTAAGCGCGGAAGCGCAACAAACGGTAGGCAGCGCCGAGTTCCAGCAGCGCCTACAGAAAGCTCGTGAAGCGCACTGGGTGAATTACACTGAAGTGTCTGAGCTGAAGATGAGCATCTTACCTCTGCTATTCGCAGAATTTAAGACTCGTCATCTAGACAAAAACAGCGACCGCGCACAAGCGTTCTTAGCGTTCGTTGAAGAGGGCGGTGAAAGCCTGATGCATCAAGCCGCGTTTGATGCTCTGCACGGTGAACTGCATGCTGAAGATTCAGGTATGTGGGGCTGGCCTGTATTCCCAGAGAAATTCCGTACATTTGAAAGCCCTGCGACCCAGAAATACATCAAAGATAACCTAGATCAAGTGCATCTCTATATGTACCTACAATGGTTAGCCGATTGCCAAATCAACGATGCACAGTCTCTTGCTGAAGAGAAAGGCATGGCGGTTGGACTGTACCGTGACTTAGCGGTAGGCGTTGCAGATTCAGGCAGCGAGACATGGGCTGATGAAGGCAACCTAGTGATGGATGCGAGCATTGGTGCTCCACCGGATATTCTTGGTCCTCTAGGCCAAAACTGGGGCTTACCGCCACTAAACCCAGAAGTACTTCAAGAAACCGGCTACGACGCTTACATCAAACTACTTCGTGCCAACATGAAGCACTGTGGTGCATTGCGTATTGACCATGTTTTAGGTCTGCTGCGTTTGTGGTGGATTCCAAAGGGTGAGAACGCAACGAAAGGTGCGTACATCTACTACCCAGTGCAAGACATGCTGTCTATTCTGGCGCTTGAATCTCACCGTTACCAATGCAGCGTTATCGGTGAAGACTTAGGCACGGTACCGGATGAAATCGTAGACATCCTTGCTGATGCTGGCGTGCATTCTTACAAAGTCTTCTTCTTCGAAACATCAGAAAATGACGGTGGTTTTATTTCTCCGAAGCACTACGCGTCACAATCGATGGCAGCACTGTGTACTCACGATATGCCAACGCTTCGCGGCTTCTGGCACTGTGATGACTTGAAAATGGGTCAAGAGATTGGTTTATACCCAGACGCACAACAGCTAGAAACTTTGTTCGATAACCGCTTGGAGTGCAAGCAAGGTATCTTAGACTCAGTGGCATGGCACGGCTTCCTACCTGAAGGTGTTGGGCGTGATGCAAGTCAAGTGCCGATGGATTCTTATCTTGCTGAAGCGCTTCAGTTGCACGTTGCGGCTGGTGGCTCAACACTCCTGAGTGTTCAGTTGGAAGATTGGCTAGAGATGGATAAGCCCGTTAACATCCCTGGTACGGTCGATGAGTACCCTAACTGGCGTCGTAAACTATCAATGAACTTGGACGAAATCTTCGCTCATGAAGGCGTGAATCGTATCGCATCTAAGCTAACTGATGTACGAGAAAAAGCAGCTAAGTAATGGAGTCGAGTGGCTTGAAAAGAGGTGGTTTTTTGCTTACGCCGTACGAAACTACAACCTCGGTCACTCAATATTGAATGCTCATCTGGTAGAATAAACCGTCGTTATATTGCCCGCACTAATAGCGGGCATTTTTGTATTATGTTTTTTGGATGTTTGGTTAGGGAGAAGCGTTTTGGAACTAAGTTCGATTTCAAAGCAAAAACAAATATATACCCAACTATCACAGGCTTGCTTCACAGATCCATTTGCGTTTTTAGGGCCATACTTACCTTCTGAACAAGGTTCATTACGAGTGTGGATTCCTGGGGCAGATAAAGTCGAGTTGATTGTTGGAAAGGAACCTCGTATTAAGTTAGCGCGAGAGGGTGAAAGTGGTTTCATTCTTAAGCAAGAAAGAGACTTACGTTTTACTCACTACAAGCTTGCGGTTGATTGGAATGGAGTAGAGCAGATCATCGATGATCCATACCAATACCATGATCTGTACGCGAGTTATGAGGATCTTCATACACCTAAAGATATGTATCATCACATGGGAGCTCAGTTTATTACGCTAGAGCGTGATGGACAGACGATTTCAGGCACGCGTTTCTTGGTGTACGCACCGCATGCAACAGCGGCTAGCTTGGTGGGTAACTTCAACGCTTGGGATGGTCGTCGCCACCCAATGCAGCGTCTAGATTATGGTATGTGGGGCTTATTTATTCCTGATCTGGAAGAAGGCGCACAATACAAGTTTGAATTAAAAGGGCCTGATGGCGAAGGCTTGCCACATAAAGCTGACCCATGGGGTTTCTACTCTGAGCAGTACCCATCATTTTCATCTGTGACTTACGATCACGCTCGCTACCAGTGGCAAGATTCTCAATGGCAGAATCGCCCAGTGACGCAAAAGCGCAAAGAAGCCCTTTCATTCTATGAATTGCATGCCGGCTCTTGGAAGCGCAATGCTGAAGGTGAATTCCTAAACTACCGTGAGCTAGCGGCAGAGCTAATCCCATATCTAACGGATCTCGGTTACACACACGTAGAGTTGATGCCGGTTTCAGAGCACCCGTTTTACGGCTCTTGGGGTTATCAGCCAATAGGCTTGTTTGCGCCAACAAGTCGTTTTGGTTCTCCAGATGATTTCAAATTCTTCGTCGACCAATGTCACCAAGCCGGTTTAGGTGTTGTTCTGGACTGGGTTCCTGCACACTTTCCAAGTGATGATCACGGCTTAGCTAACTTTGATGGAACGCCTTTGTTCCATGATCCAGATCCACGCCGTGGTTGGCACCAAGATTGGAACTCGTACATTTACGACTTAGGTAAAGAGCATGTTCGTCGCTTCTTAGTAGCAAATGCATTGTACTGGTTCGAACAATTCCATATCGATGGCATTCGTGTTGATGCTGTTGCTTCGATGTTGTACCTCGATTACTCGCGTAGCCATGATCAATGGATTCCGAATGTAGACGGCGGCAATGAAAATTACGACGCCATCGCGACCCTTAAGTGGATGAACGAAGAAGTGTACAAACACTTCCCGAATGCGATGACAATTGCTGAAGAATCGACGGCTTTCCCGGGTGTTTCAGCACCAACCTTTATGGGCGGTTTAGGCTTCGGTTTTAAGTGGAACATGGGTTGGATGCACGATAGCTTGTCTTACATTCAAGAAGATCCAATCAACCGTAAATATCACCACGATACGATTACCTTCCCGTTGGTTTATGCTCACAGCGAAAACTACGTATTGTCTCTGTCTCACGATGAGGTGGTTTACGGTAAAGGCTCTATCCACAACAAGATGCCGGGTGATGAGTGGCAGCAAACGGCTAACCTACGCGCTTACATGGGTTACATGTATGCACAACCGGGTAAAAAGCTGAACTTCATGGGCGCTGAATTCGGTCAAACGGCTGAATGGAATCATGATGATCAACTGCAGTGGTTCTTGTTGGAATATGAACGCCATCAAGGTGTTCAACGCTTAACGAAAGATTTGAACAATCTATACCGCTCTGAGGCGGCAATGCACGATCTTGATTTCGACCCGAAAGGTTTTGAATGGCGTCTACAAGATTCTGCTGAAGCAAGTATCTTAGCTCATGAACGTATTAGTGAGTTGGGTGAACGAGTATTGGTTGTTTCTAACTTTACGCCCGTTCCTCATGAGCGTTTCCGCTTAGGTGTTCCAGCCCAAGGCCAGTACTCGCTATTGCTGAATACTGACTCGGCTGATTACGCAGGCAGCGGTTTTGAAGTGAAGCAGGTTGCTCAGGTTGAATCAATAGCAAGCGAAGGTTTGGATACGTCGATTGAGCTGCGTTTGCCACCACTATCAACGGTGTTTTACAAATTAAACTAATAACAATCACAGTAAGTAAGTGATCACAAAGACGACAAAGGGAGCCCTGAGGCTCCCTTTTTTTGTTTCGATTTTCACTCTAAAACGGCTTGAATTTCGTTAAGTAGAACATTATACAGCACGTTATTTAAGCGATGCTTTCAATGAAAAACCTAAAATGGATACCAGAATAATTGTGGTTCTAAAACACGCTTTACGATCGCTAACACAACGATAAAGGCGATAACCATTAGCCAAACATAATCGATACGTTTCAAAGGCGCATAGCTATACCAAGTCCGTGACTTATGTCTGCCAAAACCTCGTAACGTCATTGCGTTTGAAATCTCGTCTGCACGGTCTAAGCTAGAAAAAATGAGCGGACCTAGAACCTTAGCAACGTTTTTGATGCGAGTGAGTAAAGGTGCTTTCTTCGATAGTTCAACGCCACGAGCCTGTTGCGCGTGCATGATATTGATGAAGTCTTTTTTAACTTCAGGTAAATAACGCAGTGTTAAGCTGACCGCGTAGGCGATTTTGTATGGAACGCCAATACGGTTGAGGCTTGCGGCAAACTCGGTCGGGTGCGTGGTAAAGACGAATATTAACGCTATCGGGAACATGCTCATGTATTTGAGCGTGACAGTGATTAAATAAAACAGAGTCTCTTGGCTCAACGAGTAGTTACTCGGCAGTGTCAGCAATAGAGTCTCGCTGCCGATGAGCTCTGTACCTTGCTGTGGAGCAAGCAGATACATGAACAAAGCATTTAGGCTTAATACACTCACCGTTCCCAATAACAAAGGCTTATAAACGCGCACAGGCACATTGGTGAGCTTTAGCAGGAATAAACCAGTCACAATAAGCAACGCGATCAATCTCAGGTCGAACGTAGTTAAAACCACAGTGACCCAAGCGAGAAAAAGTACAAATTTAGTGATGCCGTTCAGTGCGTGTAACGGTGATTTGGTATCAATGTAATTGATGCCAAATTTTACTTTTGATGCATTCATAGCGAGCTTCTCTCGTCGTCGATGAAGTACTGCATAAAAGCGTTGGTGTCGTCGATTTTCATTATAGTCGCAAGTTCATAAATGCTGGTAGTACAAAGGTTCGCACGTTCTAAAAGCGATGGCTGACTAAACACTTCCGTCATGGCTGCATTAGCAATTAACTTACTGTCTGCGATTACGATCGAACGTGTGGTGTATTCTAGAACCAAGTGCATGTCGTGTGAGATGATCACAACAGTAATGCCCAAATCTCGGTTAAGCTTTTGGATGAATGCCAGCATCGATGTGTAGTTACGGTAGTCTTGGCCTGCTGTTGGCTCATCTAAGATGAGGAGTTCAGGCTCCAACACTAAGATAGACGCGATCGTTACACGCTTTTTCTGACCATAGCTCAGAGCTTCAATGGGCCAGTGGCGGAACTTACTTAACCCGCAAAGCTCAAGAACGTTCTCTACTTTTTCTGTGATCAGTTGTTCTGCAATACCTCGGTTACGAAGACCAAAAGCAATCTCATCAAAAATCATATGATGTGAGATCATATGATTCGGGTTCTGCATCACCACACCGACTTTCTGGCTTCTTTCAAAGATGGAAAGTTCAGATAAGTCTTGACCATTTAGATAGGAAGAACCTGAATCAGCATCTATCACACCCATGATGAGTTTGGTGATAGTGGATTTACCCGAACCGTTCTTGCCCAAAATCGAGACAAACTCACCCTTACCAATTTTGAAACTCACATCTTCGAGTGCATTTTTTTCGCCGTCGTAAGAATAAGTTAAGCCATGAACTTCGAGTAAAGGCTGGTACTGTTTCTCTGCTACCGGTGCCGGGCGCTCAGCAAACCAAGCTTGAACTGCTGGGCGGAATCTTTTGTAATCCAAAGCTTTGAGGTTTGAAAGTTTATCTTCGTTAGTCAGAGGGGCTTTCGCTGCTTTAAGTGCAGATAAGTAGAGAGGTTCACGAATACCGTGCGTCTCAAGTAACTTGGACGCTAAGATGTCATCCGGAGTCATATCCGCGACTATTTCACCGCGCTCCATTAAGATTACACGATCGATATCTCGATGTAGAACATCCTCAAGGCGATGCTCGATAATCACGATAGTCTTGTTGGTTTCTTTATGAAGTTGGTCGATGATCTCAATCGTTGCTTTGCCCGTTTTAGGATCAAGGCTTGCTAAAGGCTCATCAAACAGCAAGATATCGACATCATCGACTAAAATACCCGCTAACGATACTCGCTGTTTTTGACCACCTGAAAGGTCATGAGGAGAGCGCTCAAGCATATCCGCTAGGTCGACCATTTTTGCTGTCGATTTAACTAACGGGTACATATCAATGTTCGACATCAACTGGTTTTCTAATGCGAACGCGATATCTTCACCGATACTTAACCCCACAAATTGGCTGTCAGTATCTTGCAATACTGTGCCGACTTGCTCGGTATAGTCGTGCATTGAAAACTCAGACACATTCTTGCCGTTGATCTCTAAAGAACCAGATACCTCACCTTTAATTGCATGAGGTATCAGACCATTGAGACACTGACCTAGCGTAGATTTACCACTACCACTTGGTCCAATAATGACGATTTTCTCTCCTTTCTCTATCCTTAGATTGATATTTTTTAGCGTCGGTTTATCCAGCGACTCATATCTAAAAGAGAAGTTCGAAAATGCTATAGTCATTAGCGTTTATGCCTCGGTCAGGTTACGGCTTTGTTTGTTACGTTTAGCGACTGATTTTAGGATCAGGAAGCCTACCACTGCGATAAGAATAGTGTTGCCCGCAGCGATGATAGACAGTTGAGTGAAGACTTTAGTAAACGGTTCTGCGTATAGGATGGTGTCTAGGAACGCGGAGCTACCATAACCCACAACGTTACCCGCAAGGGCAAGTACCACGAACAGTGCAAAATCTTTCATTGGCAGTTCACCTTGTTGAAGGCGATTCTTAGTCATCATTGGGAATAAGCCGATAACCATACCGACAATACCTGAGCCTAATACCCAAGTTAACCATACCCCCCAACCTGCGAACAAATCCGTTACCCAGTGACCGATAAAGCCAACCAAGAAGCCAACAATAGGGCCAAACAAAACAGAAAACAGTGCTAGGACTGCCATTGCTGGTTTCAATGTCGTGTTAGCAAACACTGGGACACCAAACATAGGTAAACCACCAATGCCGTACAGTGCCGCGCCAATAGCAATAACGACGACTGTTTTAGCTGAAAAGTTCATAGATAACCTCGAATACTGAAAATAAAGCATAATATTCGCCATTATTAATATGCGTCTCAATGAGAACGTTTTTTGGGCAAATATAAAAAATAAGGCGCGCATTATACAGTAGAACCCTTCCATAAGGGAAGGTAAGTGTCTAGATGTCTAAAATTCCATCTAGACGCATTAATATCATGTAAAAAGCGCAATTTTACGGTTAATCAAGCAACAAAAAAGCCAGAACGAGTCTGGCTTTTTGATTCATATTAACAATGTGTTAAGCGGGGTCGTCGTATATCTACGACCGTTTAGTGGTCTAGCTCTAGTTAGTGGTCTAGATACGGTTAGTGGTCTAGATATAGATAGTTTTGCCAACTCTTCATGCGAATAAGCACCTTACGCATGATAGATACGTGAGTGAAGCTATCAGAATAAACGGCCACTTCCACGGCAGTACCCATAGGCAAATGGTACTCAGACAGATCATCAGTGATGGTCAGCTTAACAAATACGCGGCCGCTAGTACGTAGTGCGTCAGTACCTAGAAGCGTGCCTCGAGCTTGAAATTGGCTTTCACCAATGGCTGGGATGACTTCATCAATGCGTCCTTTAAATACTTTTCCTGGTAGTGCTCTAAATAGAAACTCAGCTTCGTAGCCAGGTTGCAGGCGTTGTAGTGAGTTTTGTCTAAAGGCTGCGGTATAGAATTGCGCCTCAGTGTGAACAAAGGTCATCACCGGCGCTAATGGTAGTGGTACAGCCATTACACCAGGACGAAGAGCGAGTTGAGTTACGTAGCCATCGGTTGGTGCTCTTACTACCGTTTGGTCAAGATTGAATTCAGCTTTACGTAAATCAGCAAGTAAGCCTGCAACCGCTGTATTCTCACCGCCAATCTCAGAGTTAAGTGCGATCTGAGCTTGTTGTTGGTTTGCTTCGGCTACTTTCACAGCTGCTTCTGTGGCTTTGTATGCCTGTCGACGAGTATCGAGCTGTTGCTCTGTAAATGCGCCACTTTCGAAGCCTCGCTTGTATCGAGAGAATTCACGTTGTGCTTTATCTCTTTCTGCAATGGCTTTTATTTTGGCAGCTTCAGCTTCTCCAACTTGCGACTCTAGACCTAAGGCTCCTTGACTCGCTTCTTTTACTTTGGCTTGCAGCTTAGCAACTTCAGCTTCAAAAGGAATCGGGTCTATTTTGAAAAGGATATCCCCTTGCTTGAGAGGCTTATTTGCTTCAACCGGAACCTCGATGACTTTGCCTCGAACCCCTGAAACAATCGGTGTCGTTGAGTAAACTTGATTACCGATTTGTGTGAAAGGGTGGTTGTAGTTCATTAATAGAATCAAAGTACCGATGAGGACAACACCACCCAGTACGGCTGTTGGGACAGTCCATTTGTTTAGTGGGATTTTGAATACTTTGAAAATCGTAATACAAAGCGCCGCGTAGGTCATTATCAGCAGTAAATCCATTACTTAGCCTCCTGATCTTGAACGTTGTTTGTCTGTTTCTCTGTGCTGTTTTGCTCAGTGCCCGCTTGCTTTAGCTGTGCGATTTCGTTCTGAAGTGCACTCACTTGGTCGATGAGAGTGTCGACTCGGTGATGAATATCATGTTGTTCTTCTTCAAGCTTAGCGAAGCCCCAGCCACGATCTTTGCGCCACAACGTAGCCCAAATCCAAAGGAACGGCCAAATAGTGTGTAAAGTGAATAGGCTAACCCAGCCTGAGACATGAATAGCATCTTGATGAGGGTGATTACGTTCTTTCGCAATTTCATAAGGAATATCGTGAATAACGATGATGCCGTAAAAGATAACTAATGCTACGAAAATCAGTAGACCGAGTGCAAAGTAGTCTAAAAACATAACAGATCCTTGTAATGTTAGATGTTAGTTACAAATATACTACGCTATCATCCAAGTAATTGTTATAAAAATGATTTACCAATCTGAAAATAATATGTTGCTGCTAATAATGAGAATAAAATCACTGATGGATCTTATAAAATCCAATTGAACTTGAATAGGTTATTTCGGATTTCTTGCTGACAAGATGACAGTTCTGATTCAAACGATGCGCATAGCCATAATCATAGCCATAACAACAATAAATAAAGGATAAATGCGGATGTATATAGGTGAATTAGCGGCCATTGGCGCTGCGATGGTGTGGGCATGTGCGACATGGATCTATGGGCAATTTGGACATCGCTTCTCTGCGATGCAGTTGAACATTGTTAAGGGGGTTGTAGCCTCTGGCATGATGCTGTTGGTCATGCCGTTAATACCTATGCCTGAATTCGAACTGAGTGCTAACCATTTTGGGATCTTGGCGATCTCGGGAGTCATTGGTATCGCAGTTGGTGACAGTGCTTATTTTGCGGCATTAAAAAGAATTGGTGCCAATAAGACCTTGTTGCTGGAATCTCTGGCTCCACCTCTTTCTGGTGTTTTGGCATTAATGTTTCTTGGCGCGGCACTCACTTTGCAAAGTTGGCTCGGTGTTGTGATAACAACCTTAGCGGTGACCTTTGTGGTCTTTCAGCCGTCGAAATCAGCGAACGGTAATGATATTTCTAATGACAAAGCACAGTGGGGTGGCATTGGATATGGGCTTATGGCAAGTGTTTGTCAGGCGTCGGGCGTGGTGATTTCCCACTACGCATTGGTGGCGGGTGACATTCCACCATTGTTAGGTGCTTTGATTCGCCTGACGATTGGCGTGTTTGCCGTAATGCTGATTATCCCTTTCGTTGAAAAGAAGCCGTACTCGTCGATAAAAAGAGATTTATGGGCAATGACCAAGCTCGATAAACTTTGGTTATTAGGGGCAATCTTTGTCGGGACGTTTCTCGCTCTATGGCTTCAGCAAGTGGCGTTGAAAAATGCCAACCCTGCGATTGCTCAAACATTAATAGCGACCAGCCCGGTCTTTATTTTGGTGATTTATGCGATTAGAGGAGAGAGGGTGTCAAAGCAAAGTATCATCGGGACACTTGCCGCATTAGGTGGAATCTCTTTGTTCTTTTATCAATAAGAGGTTGGCTTAGCTACAGACCTACAGACCTACAGACCTACAGACCTACGTGGCACTATTCTGTACACACTTGATTACGGCCGTTGGCTTTAGCTCTGTATAGGGCTTTGTCTGCACGATAGAAGGTACGCTGAGTATTTTCTCCATCGCGATGCAAAGTGATACCGATACTAACGGTTAAACCGCGCTCGCCGAGTATTTCATGCCACCCAAATTGGAAGATACGCTCTCGATAATTTTCAGAGTGCATTTCTGCTTTCGCAAGGTCAGTATTCTCAAGGATGACAAGGAACTCTTCTCCGCCAAACCTGACACATGACGCGCCTCTAAACTTAAAGTAAGAACGCAGTTCTTGAGAAACGCTGACGATCGCTTTATCACCCACTAAGTGGCTCAGTTCATCATTGATTGACTTAAAGTGGTCGATATCGATAACCATTAATGCGAAAGGCGTTTCGTGTAGCAGTAGATCCTTCAGTTTCACATCTAACCAGCGACGGTTGTGTAACCCGGTCAGTGGATCGGTGAAAACATCTTGTTGTAGCTGAGCAACTGTATTTTTATGTTGCTCTGTTGTCTCTTTAAGCTCTTTGTTCTCTTGTTCGGAGAGAATGAGTTTAAGTTGTAATTCAAACCGAGATAGACGGCGCAGTTGGCTTGCACCAAGTTCGCTGATCGGGATCTGCTTCATCAGATCCGTTTCAATTCGGTAGCCTTTCTTCTCGTAGCTCAGCGCTTCTTCAAAACGACCTTGATTCAAACATACATCACTTAGAGAATCATAGAAGCGCTTCGCAAGCACAGGTGACGAGCCGGGCTTCACACGTTTGTGGGTGCTCGACAAGATCATACTTGCATAGTCTTGCTTTCCGGTCGCACTCAAGCAATGTGCTAACTCTAGACGAGTCATGGTCGCGAGCCAACTTGCTTGAGTACTGTTGGCTGGATATTGAATTTTTGACAGACAACGAAGCGCTTCATGGTGCTTTTTCTTAGCACGGAGCACTTTTGCTTGATACAACAGTATCTGAGCTGTGAGTAGCTTATCACTCACTAAAATGCTCAGTTCTTCGCATTCGTTCAGTAAGTCGCTGGCCGCCGTTATTCGGTTGAGCAGTAGCAGACTTGCTACCATATAAAGCTTGAATTTCAGACGAAGTGATCGACTGCTTATCGCGTGATCTATGCTATTGATTTTTTGGTAGTAGCGAAGAGCTCTGCTGTGGTCTCCGTAAGCGTCACACAGGTTCCCCATACCTAAGATAGCCATTACATATTCATCGATATGTCCGTGCTCAACGGCGATTGTCGATGAGCTGACGAATTCATTCAGTGCCGACGTGTAATCACCAATTTCAACCAAGCGATTACTTAAGCTGGTCTTTACCGTAAGAATATCTTCTATATCTGTAGGAAGGTGGAGTAGGTCGAGTGCCAGTTTCAATTCATCAATACTGGTTTGATTTTGTTGTAACTCGGCGCGGTACTCAGAGCTGATGATGTAACAGTGTGCTTGTTCTGTTTGTGTCGTCGAAACGTGTTGGCGAATATGATTCCAGAATATGATCGCCTCTTCACCCGATACCGATGAAGGATCTAGACCTGCATCTGTAATCTTGCTTAATAGGGTTTCCATCATTCTGTTACCTCAGCATCGTCTTCTTCTAGTTGTTCAAGAGTGAACGGGAACGTCAAAATATCGTTGAGGCTGACGGTCGGTCTCGAACCTTTTAATCCTTTTCTGTGCCATGGATAGATATCTAGCATGGTGGTCAGAGTTTTGAAGATCTGGTCAGCAGCTTCGTCTTTTTCGGAAAGCATAAGAGCCACACGTTCCGAACTTAGTCTTGCAATGAAGTCGTTCTGATTACACAAGGTATGTGCTATCTCGGTACAGACATCTAAGTAATCGGTATCGATGTGATGGAACATGATGATGCAGTGATTAGAGCGTTTAAGCTCCGTCTTAAATAGTACCAGTTTTTCCCACCAGAAGGTTTCGGAAACGACATAAGAGAGGTGCTTTTCCGGGTCGTGTTCGTGTTGACCTCGAATGCGGTTAATTAGCTTACGAGCTCTCTGTTCAAGCTGGCGTTTTGAACTGCGCGCTTTGTCTAAACCGACACGATTTGTTTGTTCTTTAAGCATGCCGGTAGAATATTGACGATACTTCTTAAAAGCGATCAATGCGGCTTCAAAATCTTGATTTTCTTCTGCGACTAAAGACTGTTGATAACAAATTTGGCTAAGCAATTCGCCATTATCGAATTCGTTTGCTGACTCTTCTGCCAGCCTTAGCAACTCGGCGGCTTGTTCTGGCCTCTTTCTTAAGAGCTCCAGTCTAGCTCGGCTGATGTAGGAATGCGCTTTCATCCATACAAGGTTGTGCTCTACTGCTAGCTTGTGCGCTTTGGCTGTGGCTCGTTCTGCATCATCCAAACGTTCAAGGCCAAGTAGGGCAAGGCCTCGAAAATCCCATACTTCAGCGTGCCAAGTATTATCTTTATATTCTTTTAGTGCTTCTTCTGCACCGTCGAGCACCGATAGCATTTCAACATAGTTGTTGAGCAGGTAGTAATCCCATGCGAGAAGTATTCTTGCTTTGCCTTCTAACCAACCAATGCGGCTGTTATTCGCTACTTTTACAGCGAGCTGGTGGGTAGAGCGTGCAAGTTTATATTCGTGAGTCATTCGCCAAATGTTGCCAAGGCCAATGAGGCATTCAATTTGAATCTCCACTTCATCAACCAGTGCAGATTGTTCTAATGCATTGATCCAGAACTGTTGGGCGGAGTAATACTTGGCTTGTCCCCAGAATTGGAGAGCGTGTAAGTGGAGAATTTCAGGGAGAAAATGATCGGTATCTAATCGGCTTTGGCGTTTGTAGGCTTCCTTGATGTATTTTAAACCTTTCTGGTAATCCATAAGGTTCCAACAACATCTCGCCATTAACATGAATGACTGGATAGCGCCCTCTTCAAACAGAACTTGCTCTGATCTGACTAGGCATTGTTGTGCGATCTCTAGGATCACCAATGGCTCAGAATCAACGCGAGTTTTGAGTTGTTCTAGTTCGGTTTCAAGAAGGTACTGATTTTTGTCCAAGGCTTAGATCCATAATTATCGAACATATTGATAACACAATCATTATAGGAGTGTGATTGAGGATAAGCATCAATTATCTCTCGCTGAGCATAAAGGGGACACGTATCTTTTCCAATTCTGGGTGTTATCTCATGCTTTTGCTTTGAAATCAATGAGTTCTAGAGCGCTTGTCTAGATGGTAAATCTCTATGAAAGCAATTGCTTAAGAGTTAATGGCTGCTCTGTCACACCTAAGCGTTGTGCTGCCGTCAACCCTTGCTTATCTTGGTAGCACAGATTGTGCCAAGATCTAAATATGTCGAGTAATGGAAGAATGCCCCCAGGACGAAGTTTACGTCTTGGCTCATTGATGAAGCTATCAAATAACAACTGAAAACGTTGTTGATAGAACTTTGTTTGCTGAATTGAAGCTGTATTAAACCACTGTTTTGGTTCTGGATTGTTACCGGTTAGGTAGCAGATACCTTTTTGACTGTCACCTTGACTCGCGATAGCCCAACGATCGCGCCACCAACTCATATGAACGATGTCGATCTTTTCAAAATTTTGGTCATCTTGCCAACCTGAGTCTTCCTCTACATACATAAGGTCAACATTTTGACTCTGAATACGCGGCAAGCAAACGCTTAGAGCGGCAGATCTTAGTAATGGGTCTTGTGGCATATAGATCGTGACATGCTTATTCTCATCACACATATCAAGCACGTGTAGGAAGTGAGCATAGGAAGTATAAGGCGGTCGAATTAGCGCGCCCTTCGAAGGGTAACTGAATGTCGTGAGGTTCCCCATTGGATCCTCGACATTACCTCTCGCAAGAATCACTTGGTATTGCTGCTCAATGCGCTCTTTCAGTTTGTCAGACGGCTGAGGAAGTTCGAGATTCGCTTCTGAAGAGTGCTCTTTAGACACAAAGCGTGCAACGTCATCATAAGGGTTGTGATCAGCACTTCCAGATGGTTCTTCATTTTGAGAGTAATTGACGTGTTGGCAAAGGATGTAGCCAGAGTGTGCCTCGCCAGTCGCTATCCATACCACACCATTGTTGCTTTTCGGTTGCAGGCGTTGGTAGTGAGAAGCGAATTCGTAATCTTTAGCATGGTTGACCCAACGAGCATCGATCATCGCTAACTTGCGACGACAGCGACTGGCGATATGGTCAACATGATCATAGAAAGTCTTTGGATTGATCTCTAACTTTCTACAAATTTCACGTACTGAATATCCCATGAACAATAAGCCCATGAGGTTCTCTTGAAACTGAAGTTTTTTGTTGGATCCTGACCACTTATCAACGAAGGTTGATTGGCAGTCTTTGCATCTGTAACGCTGCCTATCGCCACTGTAGCCGAAGGCATGATAAAGATGTTTGTGGGTATGAACCGATAAGCCAAAGTTATCGCAATCATCATTACGACAAGCAGGGAGCCCGTCGCTGTGAAGTTGTCTTAGGCGATGAAGTTCGCTTAACACTTCACGATTGTTAAGTAAGGGGGGGAAAGCTCCACATTCACGACAAACCATCGCTGGACGCTTAGGGTTTGCGTGTTGCAAAACATACCGTTTTGCATCGCTCAAGCCAAAGTTGTCACACGCCAATGTTTTACAAAAGTTGAGTTGCAAACCATCCGCATCTTTTGGCAGCTTGTCGTTAGACACGATCTCCCCCTCGGGATTATTTGAGCAGCCAAGTGAGCTTGGCTGCGGGGTAACGCTTTTCAATGTATCTTATCAATTCGTTAGATGTTGATTGCAGTCTCTAGAGCAACTTTCATCATGTCGTTGAAAGATTTTTGACGATCTTCAGAGCTTAGTTTCTCACCACGGATGATGTGGTCAGATACTGTTAGGATAGTTAGAGCTTTAGCACCAAGATCCGCAGCAACACCGTAGATACCAGCTGCTTCCATATCAACACCAAGGATGCCTAGCTTTTCCATTTTTTCGAAAAGGTCAGCTTCTGGAGTGTAGAAAAGGTCTGCAGAGAATACGTTACCAACTTTAACTGGAACTTCTTGTGCACGTGCTTGGTTTACGGCTTCTTCTAGAAGACCGAAATCAGCGATTGCCGCGAAGTCATGGTTGTTGAAACGAATGCGGTTTACTTTTGAGTCAGTCGATGCACCCATACCGATAACAACGTCCATTAGTTTAACGTCATCACGTACCGCACCACAGCTACCTACGCGAATAACGTTCTTTACGCCGTACTCAGCAATTAGCTCATGTACATAGATGCAGCACGATGGAATACCCATACCGTGGCCCATTACAGAAACTTTCTTACCTTTGTAAGTGCCTGTGTAACCAAACATGTTGCGAACGTCACAAACTTGCTTCACGTCATCAAGGAATGTTTCTGCAATGTATTTTGCGCGAAGCGGGTCGCCTGGCATAAGTACAGTTTCTGAGAAATCACCAGCTTGAGCATTAATATGAGGTGTAGCCATGGTCGTTCTCCAAAGTTTTAACGGTAATTATAGGAACAGGGTTTTATTAATTACCGATTCTGTTGAATTGAATTCGTTTTGTTGAGGCAATATTAGCGAGTTAAAACGAGGCTCCGTGAGATGTTTGTCACAAATTTGCTCTACCTTTAAAGTATTATTCATATAGATAACCAAATATGTTGAAAGTTTAGAGGCAATCGATTTTGTGTGGTTAAATTACGCTATGTCCAGACGAAAAACGACAAATAAAGGCCTGTTGCATATCAGCTTGGAGCAACAATACGTTGTCGCGACGTTTGAGCAGCGATAATCTAAACTTTGATAAAAAGACAAACCAAGGAATTGTATGTCGTATTGCGCTAACTCGACGCCTTTGCACTCAATGAGAACACAGATACGTAAGGTAGCTTTACCTCTAGTGAGGGTCACCTTGTTTGTGGCAGCGATGGCTTCGTCGTGTGTGTCTGCTGCAACTTTTGAGTTGCCGCCAACTGAAAGTCGTATTGTCGGAAGAATACAGCAGCATGAAGTGGCAGCGGGCGAAACGTTGGCCATCATTGCTAAGCAATACGATATTGGTTTTCTCTCTTTAATGGCGGCAAACAAAGGCGTTGATCCTTTTCTTCCTGCTGAAGGTTATGTGTTAAGTATTCCTAGTCGTCTGATTCTGCCGGATACGCCGAGAAAAGGCATTGTGATTAACCTTGCCGAGTTAAGGTTGTACTTCTTTGAACCTGAGAAAAATCAGGTGCACGTATTTCCTGTTGGCATCGGTCGAGTGGGGCGAGATACCCCAGAGATGATCACTAAGATAAGCCAAAAAAGACCCAATCCGACTTGGACGCCTCCAAACTCAATTCGTAAAGAGTATCTAGAGAAAGGGATTGAGCTACCAAAAGTGGTTCCTGCTGGGCCGGAAAACCCTCTGGGCGAGTATGCATTACGACTTGCTTATGGTGCAGGTGATTATCTGATACACGGCACCAATAAAGACTTTGGGATAGGCTTGCGAGTCAGCTCCGGCTGTATCCGTATGGAACCTAAAGATATTGAGTGGCTTTTTGAACAGGTTAGTCGTGGTGAGCAAGTCACAATAATCGATGAGCCTATCAAAGTGTCTTTAGAGCCAGATAGAAGCGTGTTTGTTGAAGCTCACGAACCATTGACGCGAAGCGACGGCTCTAAGAAATTATTGCAAATCCCCGTTGAATTAAAATGGTGGCTTGAAGATGCAGATCTACCAAATTCAAAAGCGAAAGCGGTGATATTTGCTCAAAATGGCGTGCCTGTTGAGATAGCACCACCTGTGATTGAGTTCTAATTTGATTGCCTCTTCTGTAATAAGGGGCGTTTATCTTTGTTTACTCGAATTAGTACCTTCTACTCGAATTAGTAACGCCGAAAAAAAGCACCACATCCGTTAAGAGGTGGTGCTGTCTATTTACTGCATTTTGCGACTGATTTAATCTACAGCTTAATCGCACTGAGCTCTCAAACTATTTAGTGTAAGACTCTGCGATGTTGTCGATACGGTCGTTAGCACGATCCGCTTCTTCTTTTGCTGCCATAGCGGCTGCAGCTGCTTCTTGAGCTTTCATTTCAGCTGCCGCTTTATCGCCTTTAAGTGCTTCAACTTCACTGGTTAGCTCAGCAACTTGGTTAGTCAATTGATCCATTTGTGACATTGCAGCTTCTTCTGGCTCAGAAGAACAACCAGCTAAAATGAAAACTGAGGCTGCAGCTGCGATTAACGTCTTATTCATAAGAACTCCTTGCTTATTTATCATCAAAAGATGCGCTATACATTCTTTATCATATAGTCGCTTCATTAATGATTGTAGCGACTAATTTTTTAACTGCAAAAACAATAACTAGAGAAATTACTAAATTTTTGAGGTAATTAGCTGAGCGTCACGTTATGTCTCGTTTATGAGATGGAGGGGTGAGAGCCGGTTTTGATGTGTTTTGGAGAGTTATTTCTTTACGAACAATGCATACAATGTGCTAGCAAACGAGAGATAAAGGGATAAATTTTCTGTGATCTCTATCCTTATAAAGTACTTTCGCGGTATCATGTCACGTTAAATTAATTTTATTCAATACCATCATGACTGGAGAGTCCTTTGCACTTTAAAGATTTAGGCTTAGATAACCGCTTACTGAAGAACTTAAAACATTACGACTTCAAGAAGGCGACAGAGATCCAATCAAAAGCGATCCCTGTTGCTATTGCTGGTAAGGATCTATTGGCTTCATCAAAAACGGGATCAGGTAAAACATTGGCGTTTGTGTTGCCGATGATACATAAAGCATTAAAAACAAAAGCGTTTTCTGCTAAAGATCCTCGTGGTGTAATTTTGGCTCCTACTCGTGAGCTAGCAAAACAAGTTTACGGCGAGCTGCGTAGCATGCTTGGTGGTCTGTCTTACGAAGCCACACTTATCTTGGGTGGCGAAAACTTTAACGACCAAGTTAAAGCCCTGCGTAAGTACCCTCGTTTTATTGTTGCGACTCCAGGTCGTCTGGCCGATCACCTTGAGCACCGCTCACTGTTTTTAGATGGTGTTGAAACGCTGATCCTTGATGAAGCTGACCGTATGCTAGATTTAGGTTTCGCACCTGAATTGCGTCGTATCGCGAACGCAGCTAAACACCGTCGCCGTCAAACGTTGATGTTCTCTGCGACACTTGATCACGCGGAAGTGAACGACATTGCAAATGAAATGCTAGATTCGCCTAAACGCATCTCAGTGGGTGTTTCTAACGAACAGCACCTTGATATCACTCAGAAGTTTTACCTATGTGACCATCTAGATCATAAAGAAGCAATTCTGGATCGTGTTATTGAAGAAGCTGAATACCGTCAGGTGATGATCTTCACGGCAACTCGTGCTGATACTGATCGCCTAACCGAGAAGTTAAACGAGAAGAAGCTTAAAGCGGTGGCATTGAGCGGTAACCTAAACCAAACGCAACGTAATGCAATCATGAGCCAGTTCGAGCGTGCGGTTTACAAGATCTTGGTAACAACAGACGTTGCTTCACGTGGTATCGATATTCCAAACGTAAGCCATGTTATTAACTTTGACATGCCTAAGCATACAGAAGAGTACGTGCACCGCGTTGGTCGTACTGGTCGTGCGGGTAACAAAGGTGATGCAATCTCTTTGGTTGGTCCAAAGGATTGGGATAGCTTCAAGCGTGTTGAGCTTTACCTTCAACAAGATCTTACCTTCTCTGTACTTGAAGGACTAAAAGGTAAGTTCAAAGGTATTAAGCCGCGTAAACCTGCTTTTGCTAAAGGCGGGCCTGCGAAGAAGAAAACCAATACTCAAGCTAAGAAGACGCCGAAGAAACCGGTTAAGCGCGATAAGAGCTTCCACAAGAATGTGGCAGTGGGTGATACAGTATTTATCCCTAAGAAGAAAGTTGCGCCAAAAACTGACGACGAGTAATCAACTCGTGTGAGCTAAAAGATGATGTTTATAAAAACAGATCTTTATACAAGCTAGCGTAAACAAAAACCGCCTATGAAGGGCCAACACCTATCATTTAAGGTGTTTAGATCGCACAGTGTAGCGAGTCTTACTAA
>NZ_JBGOOI010000034.1:0-49773 GCF_041439605.1 Vibrio sp. 1F169
CTTCTTGAAGATAAAAGCGGCTTTCCCCGGAAAGCCGCGATGAACCTAAAAAAAGCCCAAGAGATAGGCTCTTGGGCTAGATATGATTCAGTGATGGAAGCGATTAGTCGTCGTTACCCATAATGCCTAAGATGCTTAGTAGGCTGATGAAGATGTTGTAGATAGAAACATACAAGCTAATCGTTGCAGAGATGTAGTTCGTTTCACCACCACGAATGATGCTTTGCGTTGTTAGCAAGATTACACCAGTCGAGAATAGGATAAACATACCGCTCATTGCCAGTGATAGTAGTGGCATTTGTAGGAAGATGTTTGCAACCATGCCGACTAGCAGAACAACGAAACCAGCCATTAGCATACCGTTAAGGAATGAAAGGTCACGTTTAGTTGTTAGGGCGTAAGCAGATGCAGCCATAAATGCCAGTGCAGTACCGCCAAGTGCAGTTAGGATGACATCACCCATGCCTGCACCAACGTACATGTTTAAGATTGGACCGATGGTGTAGCCTAAGAAACCTGTAAATAGGAATGTGAAGACTAGACCCATGCTGTTGTCACGGTTCTTTTCTGTTAGGAATAGAAGGCCGTAGAAACCAACTAGCATAATGATAAGACCAGGGCGAGGAAGGTTCATCGCCATAGATACGCCTGCTACTACAGCAGACCAAAGTAGTGTCATAGACAGTAGTGCGTAGGTGTTACGCAACACTTTATTGGTTTGCAGAGCACTTTCTTGAGATGCTGTGCGTGAAAACATAGGGCTGTTCATAATCTTCCTCGTAAGGTGACTTCAATAGTTATTAGTACATTTATGGGGCTGAAAGTTCGAAAAATCAAGTCTTTCATTCCTCTTGTATACCTAAAATAATAATCAAAATAGTCGGTTAAGTGTTTCTGAAGGTGTAACAAAGTATTTCTAATGACGATAAAGTGTCGCTAACACTCGATGTTCAAACTTTTATAGTTACTGGCTAATGATTTATAACCTTTGGAAAACGAACGATAACATCGAAAAATAAAAAGAACATCGAAAAATAAAGAGGCGACCTAAGCCGCCTCTGTAGTTTATGCATCATAACATATTAATGGTGCAAGATTTGGCTCAAGAAGTTCTGCGTCCTATCCGATTGTGGGTTTTCAAAGAAGTCGACAGGGTTGTTCTCTTCTATGATTTCACCGGCATCCATAAAGATAACGCGATCTGCGACCTCTTTAGCAAAGCCCATCTCGTGCGTTACACACAACATTGTCATCCCTTCTTCGGCCAATTCGACCATTACGTCTAATACTTCGCGAACCATTTCTGGGTCTAGTGCCGATGTTGGTTCATCAAATAGCATAACCTGAGGGTTCATACACAAAGAACGAGCGATTGCCACACGTTGCTGTTGTCCACCTGACAGTTGGCCTGGGAATTTATCCGCTTGTTCAGGGATTTTTACACGCTCAAGGAATTTCATCGCGATGGCTTCGGCTTCCTCTTTAGGCATCTTTTTGACCCAAATAGGGGCTAGAGTACAGTTCTCTAATACCGTCAGATGTGGAAACAAGTTGAAGTGTTGAAAACACATACCAACATCTCGGCGCACGGCTTCAATGTTTTTTAGGTCTTCCGTCAATTCATTACCTGAAACGAAGATATGACCCTTTTGGTGTTCTTCCAACCGGTTGATACAACGGATCATCGTTGATTTTCCTGAGCCAGAAGGGCCACAGATAACGATTTTTTCGCCTTTCTTAACCTCTAGATTGATGTTTTTAAGTACGTGGAATTCGCCGTACCATTTGTTCATGTCTTTTAACTCGATCATAAGACCTTGAGAGTTGTTTTCTGTTTGCTGCGTCATAATACGTCCTTGATCTTGTTAATTATCGTTTGTGACCGGTGTGAAGTCTGTTTTCCAGCCAAATCGAGTATCTCGACATGCCAAAACAAAACACCCAGAACACTAACGCGACAAATACATAACTTTCTGTTGAATACCCAAGCCACTCAGGGTCGGTATTCGCGGCTTGGCCAATCCCTAGTACATCAAACATACCGATAATCAAAACTAGACTGGTATCTTTGAACAAACCAATAAAGGTATTCACAATTGAAGGAATCGTGATTTTAAGAGCTTGAGGCAGAATGATAAGCCCCGTCTTTTTCCAATAGCTCAACCCTAGAGCGTCAGCGGCTTCGTATTGACCTTTTGGTATTGCTTGCAAACCACCACGGATTACTTCCGCCATATAAGCAGCACTAAACAGTACTACCCCAACAAGCGCACGTATCAGTTTATCGGTCTCCATCCCCTCTGATAAAAAGAGCGGAAGCATTACCGAGGCCATGAATAGAACCGTAATCAGTGGTACACCACGCCAGATTTCGATGTAAACGGTACACATACTGCGGATGATTGGCATCTCTGAACGACGCCCTAGCGCCAGTGCGACACCGATAGGCAGTGATACAACGATACCAACAAGTGCGATGATTAGTGTAACCAGTAGGCCGCCCCATTTATGGGTATCAACAACCTCTAGACCAAATACACCACCGTATAGTAAGCCTGCAATGATAAACGGGTAGATGTTTACGAAGAATAACCAAATCCACGTACGCTTAGGTGTTTTTTCGTAAGCTAACAAAGCAACAAAAATAGCTAATGTTGCGTAGAAAAAGCGAGGACGCCACAGTTCCGCTTCTGGGTAGAAGCCGTACATGAATTGGTCCCAACGGACGCTAATGAAAACCCAACAAGCGCCTTCGCTAGTACAGGCATCGCGTGTTGTTCCTATCCAGTCAGCGCTCAAGAATGCCCAATCAGCTATTGCCCATAATAAAGTGAAAGCAAAGTAAGCAAGCACCACAGTTACGACACTGTTAATTGGTCCATTAAATAGATTTTTTCTTAACCAACCGACAGGTCCAACAGTATTCGCTGGAGGCGGAAGATCAGGTTGAAATTGATGTGTACTCATCTTATCTCTCCACCAACGCTACTTTGCGGTTGTATATGTTCATTAGAGCAGATGTTAATAGGCTTAGGGTTAAGTAGACGCCCATTGTCATCGCGATTACTTCGATAGCTTGTCCAGTTTGGTTCAATGTTGTCCCTGCAAAGACAGATACAAGATCGGGATAACCAATGGCCATCGCAAGTGATGAGTTTTTGGTCAGGTTTAAATACTGACTAGTTAGTGGTGGGATAATAATTCTTAATGCTTGCGGAATAATGACTAGCTTAAGAGTTCTTGTTCGCGGGAGCCCTAGAGACATAGCAGCCTCTGTTTGCCCATGGTTTACCGCATTAATACCTGAACGCACAATCTCGGCGATGAATGCTGCTGTGTAGATACTTAAAGCGAGCATCAATGCTGCCAATTCAGGAATGATGCTGATACCACCTTTGAAGTTAAACCCTTTCAGAACAGGGTACTCCGCAGAGATAGGCATACCCATAACAAAGTAAGTGACTAATGGTAAGCCCACAATCAGCGCTGCAGCAATTCGCAACATTGGTGTTTGTTGGCCGGTTAGCTTTTGTTTGTTATTAGCCCAGATGTTGATAACAAAAGTAGCGATGATACCGACAATCAATGATGCGATGACAATGCTACTGCCCTGTTCTAACACTGGAGCTGGGAAGTACAAACCACGTACATTCAAGAAAATAGCTTCACCAAGGCTCATACTCTGACGAGCGGAAGGCAATGCTTGTAGAACGGCGAAATACCAAAAAAATATTTGTAGAAGAAGAGGGATATTTCGGAATATCTCAATGTAGACAGCTGCAAATCGGCTAACTAGCCAGTTTGAAGATAACCTAGCGATACCCATACTAAAGCCCAGTACTGTGGCTAACATGATGCCTAATACTGAAACTAAAGCGGTATTGAGAAGACCTATAAAGAATGTACGACCGTATGAGAATGTTTCGTCGTATTCAATCAGTGTTAAGCCGATACCAAAACCAGCCTCTTGGGAGAGAAAATCAAAACCAGTGGCGATACCACGGGAGTCTAAGTTTGTGAGTGCATTATTTACAATCGTGTAAAAGAAAGCACAAAGCGCCGCGACGGCGAGAATTTGGAAAACAATTGAGCGAAAAGTGGGGTTGTAAAAAAGGTTGGCACTTTTGGGCTGTGGTTTTTCTTGAGTTGGAGAAATAGTTTCATTAGGTTTCATACTGCTATAACCTCAAATCCATTTAATAAATAGGGCGGAAAAGTCCGCCCTAATTGATGCTTGTAAATTTATTAACGGATTGGTGGAGCGTACATAAAGCCGCCCGCATTCCATAGTGCGTTTACGCCACGAGAGATCTGTAGTGGTGAACCTGTACCAACAGTACGTTCGAAGCTCTCACCGTAGTTACCAACTTGTTTAATGACTTGGTAACCCCAATCGTCACGAATGCCAAGGCCTTTACCTTTAGGACCGTCAACACCAAGAATACGCTTGATGTTTGGATCTTTTGACTTAAGCATTTCGTCAGCATTCTTAGAAGAGATGCCGTATTCTTCTGCGTTAATCATTGCAGAAAGGGTCCATTTAGCTACGTTGAACCACTTGTCATCATCTTGACGAACAACAGGGCCTAGTGGCTCTTTAGAGATGATTTCAGGAAGTACCTGTGCAGATTTAGGATCAGCTAGATTTAGGCGAAGTGCATATAGACCAGATTGGTCAGTTGTAAGAACATCACAACGACCCGCGTCGAAACCTTTTGATGTTTGTGCTGCCGTATCAAATACCACTGGCTTGTAAGACATGCCACTGTTACGGAAGTAATCGGCTAGGTTAAGTTCAGTCGTTGTACCTGATTGAACACACACTGAAGCGCCATCTAGTTCTTGAGCACTTGTTAGTCCAAGTTCTTTCTTAACCATGAAGCCTTGACCGTCGTAGTAGTTAACGCCTACGAAGTTCAAACCTAGAGCAGTGTCACGATGTAGCGTCCATGTTGTGTTACGAGATAGTACGTCTATTTCACCAGATTGAAGCGCGGTAAAACGCTCTTTTGCTGTTAGCGGTACATACTTAACTTTAGTCTTGTCACCGAGTACAGCCGCTGCAAGAGCTTGACAATACTCAACATCAATTCCTTCCCATTCACCTTTTGAGTTAGGGTTAGAGAACCCTGGAAGACCTGTACTTACACCACAAGTTAGAAAACCTTGAGATGTGACTTTGTCCAGAGTGCTTTCTGCCGCTGATGCTGATGTTGCCATCATCGCAGTTGATGCAGCTACTACTGAAGCAAGAAGTGTTAGTTTATTTGTCATTTGTATCCTTCCTTGTTAACCAGGTGACACCTGATACTCATACTCATACTCATACTCATACTCATACTCATACTCGTTTGAGTGTCTCTTGTGTGTTGCGTTGTCTATGACCTTGTTGCTCAAATTACGCGAGTTGCATTTTGCAAATGAAACCGTGTGCGATTTAAACAACTGTTTATAAGGTTAGGAAAGGATCCGTAGTTTCACAAATGTATAATTTAAAAAGAATTTTGAATGAAATCACAAATCCGAACACAATTAGAATGACCAAATGTTAACTGAATGTAAATAGTGCAACGGTTCACACTGTTGGTGCAACGAGATTTAGGTTTTTATATTGATGGTGGTCTAGGTAAATATTCTGAATTAAAGTCATATTGATGGCGGATTAGCCTTAAGAAAGGTGGAAATTTGGTCAATAAATATTTTTATTACGCTTGGATAGTTATGAATATGCTCCAAATTTGGTAGCATGTCTGAATAGTTATTGAAGTAGTCTCAAGGAAGAACATGCGTTATTTCCCAATGTTTTTGGATGTAGAGAATAAGCCAATTCTAGTGGTTGGTGGGGGCGAGGTTGCTTGCCGAAAAGTCGACAGTTTGCTGCGAGCGGGTGCTAATGTAACTTTGGTTTCTCCTAAGGTCGCACCTTACTTAAAAGAGCTAGCCGATGAAGACAAACTTCGTTGGGTTCAAAATTTTTACTCGTCACAGCTTATCTCGAAAAACTACTTACAAGTGTGGGCAACCACAGACAACCCAAACCTAAATCATCAAGTACATAATGATGCAAAAAAAATGGGTATTCTTGTCAATGTGGTCGATGACTTACCCTATTGTGATTTCATCACACCCTCAATGATAAATCGCGGACGAATCCAAATAGCGATCTCAAGTGGGGGTGCATCACCTGTTTTGGTGAGAAATATTAGAGAAAAACTCGAAACTGTATTGCCACAGAACATAGGTTTGATAGCGGATTTCGGTGCATCAAAACGCAATTCAATTAAAGAGTCCTTTCCTACTGTTGATGAACGCCGAAAATTCTGGGAGCGCTTTTTGTCGTCCAGTTTTATTAATCAAGTGACGGATAGGGATCAACTTGAATCGTACTATCAACAGTCGTTGACTGAGCAAGTTGATAGTGAAGGGCAGGTCACTTGGATCGAATTTGAAGAAGATGTTGAGCTACTTTCTATGAAGGCTTTACGTCTGATGCAAGAGGCAGAGCTAGTACTTTCACCAATCGATTGTCCATTCGAATTTATAGACTTATGCCGTCGAGATGCAGAAAGAGAGAGCTATGTTAATAGCGGAGAGCTATCAACCAAGCTTGAGCAGGCAAGAGCTGAGAAATTACGAGTGTGCGTGTTTATTCCACCAGCAAGCGTAGAGTTTAATCTATTGGTAGGTAAAGACCTGAAATTGTCTGCTGCAAAAGTGCTCAGTTAAGGCTCGATCTATCTAGCTCGGTTCAAATGCCCTCGCGGTATACGAATAAAGCTGACCGATAAATAAAAAGCCACTTCTTAAAAGAAGTGGCTTTTTGCTATTTAAAACACGACATTATGCTGATGAATGAGCAACCACAATAAGCAGTCGCTCAAACTCGCTAATTAGTCGCGGAAGTTGTCAAACTGGAAAGGTTGACCAAGTTCACCGCTGCGAACTAGAGCCATAACAGCTTGTAGGTCATCACGCTTTTTACCCGTTACGCGAACTTTGTCACCTTGGATAGAAGCTTGAACTTTAACTTTGTTGTCTTTGATTAGCTTAACGATCTTCTTAGCGACATCAGTTTCAATGCCTTGCTTAAAGATAACCGTTTGGTGCCAAGTGCGACCTGTTTGGTCTGCCGCTTTCGCTTCCATCGCGTTAGGATCAACATTACGTTTTGTTAGGTTGCTACGAAGGATATCGCGCATTTGCTTCAGTTGAAAATCGTCTTGAGCAGTCAATTTTACTGATTCATCTTTGTAATCAAAGCTAGCTTCAACGCCGCGAAAATCGAAACGAGTCGATAGTTCACGGTTTGCGTTGTCTACCGCGTTACGCAGTTCTACTGCTTCTACTTCAGAGATAATGTCAAATGATGGCATTGTGTTGTTTCCTTAAGCTAAGTTTCTATCTTTAATTGCTGTTGCAAGCATATCTAGCATTGTTGCAGTATCTTCCCAGCTTAGGCATGGGTCAGTAATAGACTTGCCGTATTCTAGGTTGTTGATATCTGTCATTGGCTGGTTACCTTCAACAATGAAGCTTTCCGCCATGATGCCTGCAATTTGATTCTTGTTAGATTTGATTTGCTCACAAATGTCTTGTGCCACTTCTAACTGTTTACGGTGTTGTTTTTGACAGTTAGCGTGGCTAAAGTCTACTACTAAACGTTGAGGCAGATCGAATTCAGCCAACTGCTTACATGCTTTATCCACAGATTCAGCATCGAAGTTAGGGCCTTTATCACCACCACGTAGAATTACGTGACCGTATGGGTTACCAGAAGTGCGGTAAACCGTCATGCGGCCGTTCTTATCTGGCGAGTAGAAGTAGTGTGAAGCATGCGCAGCACGAATCGCATCAATGGCAATTTTGATGTTGCCGTTAGTCGCGTTTTTGAAGCCAACTGGGCAAGACAGTGCAGAAGCCATTTCACGGTGAATCTGAGATTCAGTAGTGCGAGCACCAATTGCGCCCCAAGTGATAAGGTCTGCAATGTACTGGCCGGTGATCATATCAAGGAATTCAGTCGCGGTAGCTAGGCCAAGCTTGTTGATATCTAGCAATAGCTTACGTGCTTTATTCAAGCCTGTTTCAAGTGCGTATGAACCATCGAGATTCGGATCGGTAATTAAACCTTTCCAACCTACAACCGTACGAGGCTTCTCGAAGTAGGTTCTCATGACAACGAATAGTTCATCTTTGTATTGATCTTGAATCTGGCTTAGACGTTCAGCGTAATCAAGTGCCGCATCTGTATCGTGAACAGAGCAAGGACCAACGATAACTAATAGGCGATTATCACGACCCGTTAGGATATCTTCGATTTGGCGGCGAGAATTCTTAATGCGCTCAGCAACGTCGTCAGTAATAGGGTGTGCATTGCCTAGTTCGGCAGGAGTTGGCATAGGACCCAGAGCTTGGGTTCTCAACTCATCAGTTTTTAATGGCATGTGATAGCTTTTTTATTCTATTGCGAAGTGGTTAAGATAACGGAATTGAACAGAGGAATAAACTCTCTTAAGTCAAAGTTATCTCTGTTATTGCTAATATTCTCATTTTTATCAGCAGGCCAACGTCAAATGGGGGATTTTCACTTGTATTAACAGGCAGCTATCGGTATTTTCGTTTGAACACAACATAAAAATGCTGGAGCAGCAATGACTCAAGAAAATCAAAGCACTTTGCACCCAGAACTTGCCTTAGGTGATGTGCTGCCTTCTTACAACGATAATAATAATTCCAACCACTTATACGTTTCATTATCTGAATTGGTCATGGATCGTGTCTTCTATCATCCAAGTATTGAAAGTCATTTAGAAACACTGACTGATATCGAAAAAACCTCTTTAGATGCGATCCTTGGTGATAAAACAGTCGATGAACATTTTGTTTCAACCTTGGTTATTGCCATCCAAGCAGCCGTTCAGCCAAACCACGCCACTGTTCGTATTGCGTTAAGTAGTGCTGATAGCTATGGCTTCCGTTCGTTACTTGGTGGTAGCTGTGAAGCCGAAGAGATAAACCCGGCACTAGGTGTTCGTGGGGTTGCGCGTTATGCGACAGCCGAGTACAGCAAGGCTTTCGCTTTAGAGTGTCAGGTTATTAAAGTGCTGCGAGAGCAGGGTATTAACGTTGAAGTGGTTGTACCGTATGTACGAGCATTAAGCGATGCCGCTAAGATTATTGATTTGCTTGCAGAGCAAGGCTTACCACGCGGGCTTAATGGCTTGAAAGTTCTGTTCTCGTGCGATGTGCCGTCTGCTGTGCTACTAAGCGAAAGGTTACTTCATTACTTCGATGGTGTTGTGGTGAACGTTGATAGCTTAGCGTCTTTCACTTTAGGTGTAGACAAGCACAATGAAGCTCAGCAACACGCTTTTGATCCTCAAAACGAGGCGGTTATTACCTTGTTGAGTATGATTGTTAAAGCAACGCTGAACGCAAAGAAGCCCGTCCTGCTTGTGACTCAAGGCTTGGTGGACTACCCGCGCTTACAAGGGTTCATTGCGGATCTCGAAGGTGTAGAAACAGTCATCACTGCATAAACCAGCTTATTGTTTAGATAAATCAACTTGCTGTTTGAGTTTATCTAAGTCACTAAAGCTTAGAGAAAAATGAAGATATCATTATGCGATGATATCTCTTTTTTGTAACATTTTTTTGACATGTACATCGCTAATCGATTAACTGGTCTGATGACTTATTTGACTAGGTAATCCGAATGCTGACCCCTCTACAAAAAGCAAATTTCTACTTGAGCATGTTTGGCTTTTTCAAAGTACCTCTGATCTGGCTATGTCGACCAAAACTGCTCGCGCTGGATAATCAACATGTTGAAGTGAAAATTCCTCTCAAAAGGCGAACTAAGAACCACCTCAATAGTATGTATTTTGGTGTGTTAGCTGTGGGAGCTGACGTAGCAGGTGGTTTCCTTGCTATGAGTAAATCTCAGCAGCAGGGCGAAAAGATTTCTTTGGCATTTAAAGAGGTGACAGGTAATTTCTTGAAGCGTCCAGAAGGTGACGTACACTTCACTTGTAACGATGGTGAGCTGATCAACACTATGTTGGCAGAAACCATGTCTACTGGCGAGCGTGTGAATCAACCAGTGACCATCATAGCGACCTGCCCGTCTTTGCATGGCGACGAACCAATGGCGGAATTCACGCTAACACTTTCGATTAAGAAAGTCCCAGCTAGATCATAGCTCTGAAGTGTAAGGTTGGGCTGAATCTGAAGATCATAGTTCGACAGAAGTCGTTGAACAAGTGGAGGAGCGGTATGTGAATTGAATACCCACATACCGTACCGCACATCCTAACAACGTTATGATTCTTGAGTGATTTGCTCGATATCAACGATTTTTGAACGGTTCATGACTATTTTCCAGCGGTAATAGGTAGGCTCATCATCGTGATTGTTCTCTTTAATGATCAGGTTGAGCAGGTGGCGTTTTTCTACTGATTCTCGGCTTACTTGCCCTTCATTCATTCGATATACGTTATTTGAACCCTTGTCCATTAAGCGTGTCAGTGCTCTGAGGCTGATCGATACCGTTTCACGAGTCTCTTCGTAACCACTCATGAATGTCGATGTCGACATTTCTGTATGCGAACGATAGTGCAAAATTTGCTCTTCACGTTGAACAACACGTTTCTTGCGTATTGATTGAATACGGTCTGCTAACTTAGAAAAATTCGCGTAGTCCAACCATTCAAGCTTATGGCCGACAGATTTATTGGTTGTTGGATCAAAGTAGCGACGCTTCCACTTAGGTTTGCCTTTACGCAGCCAGCGCCACAGTATGTCTCTTAAATCATCTTTGAAGATTTCACGCAAAGCGTAAATGAATGACATCGATACGATGAAAGATGCGGTAATCTCTCCAAGAAAGTCGCGAGCTAATATAACGGTTGTGGTAACTACCACCATGACCAAGCCTGTGGCGATGCCTTTAACGGCTCTCTTCACGTTCTTACCCATTGATGTCGTCTTTTCTTTGAGGACGATAGGGTGTTCGATCAAGCGTCGTAACAGTCGCATCTTGTTGCTCAAACGCGTTACGTCTTCTCGTACCTTCGCTGAGTTATAGCGATTAAGTTTTCGATGGGCGGTCTCTTTTTCACAAAGCGTCAAGAGTCGCTCTTTTATCGTCGAGTATTCACTGCCACGTGGCATATGTGATACCAAAGATAAGAACTTTTGCTCCGTGTACCAAGAAAGGTAATTATCAATATTGGCATAATAGCGCTTTAGGTTTTCTTCATAAGGAATACTACGACGAAGCTTCTTGAGGATATCCAAAGCCAGTTCGATGACTTCATCGACGTCATCAGCCGTTACGTCGTCACTATCTGTCTTATTCAAGCTGCTCACGGCTTTATCTAAAGCAATCACGTATTGATAGGCGAACAAACTCAAACTCACACGATACTGTGTCGTCGATAAGCGTCCGCGTTTTGCCAAGCGGCTGTGTACCAATGGTAATAGTGTCTTATCACTGTAGTAAGCGCGCTTTTGAGTAATTGAACTGTAGAAGAAGGCACTTTCAGAAAGTACTTCCGGAGTCAGTCCGAGTTCACCGGGAATGAATAGATAAACGTCCATATCGAGCTTTTTGGTCTTCGCCATCGCATGGTTAATTTTAAGTGTTATCGCATCTTGTTTATCAACGGTGATCAACGATGTCTCCTAGAATATAAAAATATGAATGAAACTAGCGAAAGCATATCAGAGATCACGTATAATCACCGCCAAATTTAAAGTAGAGACAATCTTGATGATTAATATTGGTCAAATAAACAACCTAGAAGTAGTAAAACAAGCAGACTTCGGTGTATTCCTTGACGCGAGCGACTATGGAACGGTGTTGCTGCCGAAACGATTTACTCCTGAAGGTGTTGAAATTGGTCAAAAGCTAGATGTTTTCTTATACATTGATTCTGACAACCAGATCGCTGCCACAACTGAAAAACCAATCGCTCAAGTAGGGCAGTTTGGCTTGATGACGGTTGAAGGTGTTAACAGCACTGGTGCATTCATGAGCTGGGGCGTGAAAGGTAAGGACCTTCTTGTTCCTTTCAGCGAGCAGCGCGGCCGTTTAAACGAAGGCCAGTCAATCTTAGTATATGTGTATATCGATAAAGCATCGAGCCGTATCGTTGGTACAACGAAGTTCAACAAATGGTTAGACAACACGCCTGCGACTTATAAGCAAAATGAACAAGTTGATCTCATTATCGCTGAGCGCAGCCAACTTGGTTACAAAGCGATCGTGAACGGTGAACACTGGGGTATGATTTTCCCATCAGACATCATCGGTAAGCTGTTTATTGGTAAGACACTAAAAGGCTACATTAAAAACGTTCGTGAAGAAGACGGTAAGATTGATTTGTCTCTTCAGAAAATTGGTGTCGCTAAGATGGATGACCTAAGCACTAAGGTTCTGGATCTTCTTGAGAAGAAGGGCGGTTACCTGCCTTTGAATGATAAGTCTTCTCCTGAAGCTATTTTCTCTGCATTCAGAACAAGTAAAGGTACGTTCAAGAAGACAATTGGTGGTTTGTACAAATCTGGCAAGATCACTATCGACAAAGAAGGTATCAGCTTAGTTAAATAAGCGATCCTTTCGGTCAAAAAAAAGCCCAAACCTTCCTGTTTGGGCTTAGGGGAAAGGGCTCCGAAGAGCCTACGCTAATCGTTTCAATCTTTTGACTATTAGATTGAAGTCTAGTTTAGATTTCCTAAAGTGCGATTTTTCTTATTTTAAATAGTGACTTGAATTGATGTTTGTATAATTAGTCGTTGATTTACAAGCGCTCGCACACAGAGTTACATGACCGGTAGAATAGAAAAAGCCCAAACAATTAACATTGTTTGGGCTTTTTGTTTGTGCGATTCTTTAAGCCGTTAAGCCGTTAAGCCGTTAAGCCGTTAAGCCGTTAAGCCGTTAAGCCCGAAAGCTATTTAGAATAGGTTCTTATCGCGCACGAGTTCGCGTGGTAAACCGTTCTTCACTCGGTTGCCAACCCACTTACCAAGGCCGATGATCGCACCATTGTACTTCACTAGTACTTCACCTTTGCCTGACAAGTCTTCAGGGCGAACATCGCGTCCCATGAACCATTCACGAGCATCTTCAATGCTAAGGTCTACAATGTTGGCTTCATTGCCTGTTGCGAGCGTTGTCGCGACTTGGTGCTGCCAGCGGTAACCTTTTTTATGGGTTTCAGCGATCTTGATGCCCATGCGAGAGAAACGGAACTCACCGATCATAGGTTCTAGCGCTTCCGGGAATAGCCAAACGTCTTTGTCACGAATCCAAACTTGAGTATCACTTGGTAGTTCTATATCAAGTGCGCCCAGCAGTTGTTCAGCGACTTCTTGTTGAGCTTTCTTTGACGCTTGTTCAAATGGGAATTTGCCCAGACGTTTTTTCACTTCTGGTGGTGTCACAGACGCTAGTTTACGGATGCGTGCAACGAAGAAGCCTTCTGAATCATACACTTGTGGGAAAATGTGTAGAAAGCCTTCTTCTGTCGTGGTTGCTTTAGCATTGTCGAATAAGTTTTCTAAAGACTCGAACTCAACCGCATCACCAAAGGTCTCTTTTAGGTGATGACATACTTGTTGGTTCTCTTCCGTGCTTAACGTACAGGTTGAGTAAACCAGCACGCCGTTAGGTTTGAGAGCATGAAAAGCACTTTCGATCAGATCTTTTTGAGTGTCAGCAATATCGACTACAGATTGATACGTCCAGTTCTTCATCGCATCAGCGTCTTTGCGAATCGTACCTTCACCAGAGCAGGGCGCGTCTAGCAGCACAGCATCAAACTGTTCTGGTAACCACCCACCGAAAACTCGACCATCAAAGTTACTGAGTGCAGCATTACGAACGCCACAACGTTCGATGTTGGCATGAAGAACTTTCACGCGGCTTGCTGCGTATTCATTGGCAACCAATACGCCGCGATTATTCATTAGCGCCGCGATTTGTGTTGTTTTTGAACCGGGTGCAGCCGCAGTGTCTAATACGGCTTGGTAGTCAGCCTCACCTTGGAAAAGTGCTGACGGTGGCATCATAGAACTGGCTTCTTGGATATAGAAAAGGCCAGACATGTGTTCTGCCGTATTACCTAGTGGCGCTTCACTTTCATCAGCTGTAATCCAAAACCCCGTTTCGCACCAAGGTACAGGTTCCAGTTCCCAGCCTTTCTCTTTTGCTCGCAGTAAGAAGTCCTCAACACTGATTTTCAATGTGTTGACTCGAATACTTTTACGAAGTGGTTTTTGGCATGACGCGACAAAAGAAGCCATATCTAGATGACTAGGCATGATTGATTCGATGTGCGTTAGGAATTCTTCAGGAATATATACGTTAGCGTGCAAAAGAGTGTCTCGATTTATTGCATTAATGCGGGGGAGTTTAAAGCAAAATGAGGCCGTCCTAAACCATATTTATAGCAAACAACAAAAATGCAGCCGAATGGCTGCATTTTGATGATGAATTATTCTTTGTTAAGCGGTATTAATTTGCATGGAGCTTCTGAGGGTTCACTTTATGGGCGAGGAATTGCGGTTCTCCATGATTTCCACTCATCTTCGGCTTTAGGATAGAGATAGAAAGACTGATCTTCGTTTGCCACTGGCTGAAGTTCATTGGTCGGTGGCGTTGAGAATGTAATACCACCTCTTAACAAGCTGTCTACCGTTCCAGCTTTGATGTTTGCGCCAGAGAGACCGATAGAGACATCGACACCAGATACGTTCCAGAACACGGTGTTTGCGCGGATCAGATACGCGTAGTCAGGTTCGATTTGAATCGTAGAGATGATTCGGTCAGCAAACTCGCCTAACTGAACATCAATAACACTGCCGATTTCTAGCTCACGGAATAGGATAGGTGTGCCTTCTGATACCGAGCCTCGCGTTTCGCTTTGTAGCTGGAATATCTTGCCTTCAGGCTGTACAGGACCCTTGCTAAGCTTAAATTTCGTATTTCTGTCACCATTGCCCGGGTCTACGTTGATGTGCTTAGAGAGCAGTGCAGAGACGTTCTTGATGCCATTAAGGCCGATTTCAGGTTCTGCTAACCAGAAGTGACTCTTCGCAACGGCAATCTTGTCTACGTACTCAGGTAAAATACGCGCAGTAATTTCAATACCGCCTTTATTGAAGTTAGGAATCACCAAGGTAACCTCACCGACGGTGACGCCTTGATATTTGATCGCCATGCCTTTGCTGACTTCTTGATCGTCTGAAGAGGTAATCGTAATCGCACGACCAAATTTTCGCGCGGATTTCGAATCTTTATAAAGTTTCCACACATCACCGAGTTTGTTGTCTATTCCCGGAAGAGAGTCAAAAGCAATACCGCCTTGAATAAGCGTTTTAACGGGAGCTGCTTTAATACTAATACCCGATAGCGACGCATCAATCTCAACGCCTGAGCGGTTCCAGAAAACAGTATGTTCATTGAGTAAGTGTGTGTAACGATTTTCGATCGTGACTTTGATTCTCACGCCACCATCGACAAGCTGAAAATCAGAAATGCTACCCACTTGTAGGTTGCGGTAGAGTAGTGGGCTTCCTTTAGAAATTGAAGGTAGCTCGCTCGCAAACAACGAAAGCGTCTTTGAGCCAGACTGATTAAACTTGGCGATTTCTGCTAACGATTTGCTTTGGAAAAGCTGATAGTCAGTTCGTGCTTTCGACTGACCTTCGCTAACAAAGCTAATTGAGCCAGTAAGAAGTTGTTTTGCCGGTGGAACTGTTACACTTAAGCCAGATTCGGTTAGCTCTGCAGTCGCACTGCCTGTCACAAAGAAACGGTTATGGCTTTTGATTAGGTGAGCATATTCGTTATCGACAAGCGCATCCATAAACACTTCGTGCTTATCAGAGCCAGTACCCACACCATCGACTAAACCTACTTGGATGATAGAGCCAACAGCAATGCCTTTGTAGAGTAGCTGTGTACCGACATCTAACCCGAATGAATTGTTCGACGTTAAGCGAATCGCAACGGATTTTTCTTGTTCCTGACTGAACTCATTTTTGCGAATCGCAGTAAATCGACGCGCTTTTTCACCCTCACCTGGAACCAAGGTTAGAAAGTTGCCCGTGACTAAGTTGGCAATATTTTTCATTCCAGTAAGTGATAGTTCAGCTTCCTCTAAAACGAATTGACTGCCGCTATTTAAAAAGTCACTGAATGCCGGTTGGATTGCAGCCGATGCCACGACGTTTTCACGCCCTTCGCTTAAAGATAGGTCAGTGATTTGACCGATTTCGATGCCTCGATACATGATCGGAGCGCCCGTTGCACTGATCTTGTTGTCGTCGGGTACGGCTATCTTGATCGAGATACCACGACCGGCTGTTTTCAAATCTGGGTACAGTTTGAATTTGGTGTTCATCTCTACGGGTTGACCTTCTCCCGGAGAGTCGACCGCAATTGAACCGCCAAGCAGAGCACTGAGGCTTTCTAAGCGTACGTCGACACCAGAAAATCCGATACTGGCACCTAAGCCACTGACATTCCAAAAACGGCTTTGGTCGGTAATGATGTGGCTGTATTCATCTTTAATCGCCGCTTGAATCGTCACGGATTTTGCGTTGTCGTTTAGCTGATAGTTGTAAACCTCACCAATTGGAATTTTACGATAAACGATCTGAGAGCCAACAGACACCCCCCCCAGGTCTTTGGTCGTCAATGAAATATTCAGGCCTTCCGAAGCCAATAAGTCAGAAGGGGATGATTCTAAGGCCTGGAAAACGGTTTCTGGTTCTTGCTTGGTTTCGCTAGGATGGATAGCAATATAGTTACCTGAAACAAGCGCATCTAACCCTGAGATACCAGATAAACTTGCTGTTGGTTTTACGAGCCAGAAACGCGTGCCTTTTGAGAGTAGCTTTTTCGCTTCTGGGTAGATGTCAGCATCGACATAGATGCTCGATAAATCTTTGGACAAGGTAATGTCGCGCACCATACCTACCTCTAAGCCTTGGTAGCGAATTGTCGTTCGACCTGCGACTAAACCTGCGGCATCTGAGAAATATATCTGCACACGTTGTCCTGCATCGTGTATCGATTTCATGACCAACCAACCCGCTAATGCGACGGTTAGTATCGGCAGGATCCACAAAGGGGAAATACCTTTGTTTTTCCTGACTTCTGGTGAATATGACGTTTGTGATTGGTTATCGTTGTTCATTCACTGACTCATCTTTAGAGGTGTAGTTATCCCAAATTAGCCTAGGATCTAAGCTTTCCGCCGCTAGCATCGTGAGAACAACCACGACGCCAAAAGCGACTGCACCATAACCTGGTGTAAAGTTTAAAATTTGTCCACGGTCGACCAAGGTCATCATGATCGAAATAACGAACAGATCCATTACCGACCACTTTCCCACCCATTTCACAATGAAATAGATGGTCATACGTTGTCTATGGTAAACCGCACGCTTCATTTTGATACAAATTAAGATATACGTTAGACCAAGTATTTTCGCGACAGGCACGACGATACTGGCAATAAAAATGATTGCTGCGATGCCATACATGTCGCTATTAATTAGCGAAGCGACACCGGAGATGATGGTGTCTTCTAATCTTTGTCCGTTTGTTATCACGATAGAAATTGGAATGACGTTGGCCGGCACGATAGCCACTGAGGCGGCAAAAAGTAGAGCCCATGTCTTTTGTACAGAGTAGGGTTTGCGATGATATAAGTCATGGTGACAACGCACGCAAGTGTGTCCGTCAGGCTGAGACAGGTGACAGTTATGACAGTGTACGTTCTTACTTTGATCGAAAGAGTAGTCAGACTCTTTAGCCCAAGCTTCCCAGTAGCGACGCACACTGATTCGGCTTACCAGTAACACACTGAAAAGCTGCAGTAGAATCAGACCAACTAAACCAGGGCCGACGAAAATATCTGAGTAATCTTGTAATTTGAAGCACGAGATTGCCACGCTCACCAGAAATACATCCAACATCATCCAGTGCTTAAGTGTCTGAATGATAGCTAATGCATAACGAAATGGTGTGAAAATCTTAAAGCGCAATGATAAATGGGTGATGAGTACCGAGGTACAAACAAGTAATGGGGCGATCGAACTGCAGAATAAGATCAACAAACCAAGTAGAGGGAAGCCTTCACCCATTAAAGTAAATACGCCAGATGGTAACGTCGCAGGTATCATGACACCAATCAGGCGAATACTGATGAATTCAAAAAAGTGTGAGGGGATAAACAGCAATAAGCAGGTAATAGCGATTGCAAGGTTTCCAGACAGGCTAGGGGGGCCGCCTCTATAAAGCTGAGTACCGCATCTTGGGCAGTAAGCGGATTTCCCCAAAGGGATGTCCATTTTATCAACGGGAAGTTCGCAGCCCTGACAAAGACGTACAGAGCTACTATCGCACTGGTGCTGAGTCGATAACTGCTGCTTAGTTGATAAAGAGTTGGTTACGGATGGGGAGGTCACGCGACCTCCCAAGATGAAACACTAATCAGACTTTTAACCTGATTTAAATGCCTAGAACAACACTGATTTAAATCTATAGAACAAGAAACATCAGGCGTGCGATTGCACACTGCCATAGAGTGTTTGATATAATCCTTGTTGTTCAACCAATTCACCATGTGTTCCTGTCTGTGTAACTTGCCCATCTTCTAAAACATAGATTAGATCGGCCTGTTTCACCGCTGATAATCGATGAGCCACTATCAAAGTTGTGCGATCTTTCAAAAACTCGCTCAGCGCTTTATGCAGTGCTGACTCTGTTGCTGTATCGAGTGCTGATGTCGCTTCATCTAGAATAACAAACTTAGGATTGCTCAGCACCATTCGGGCTATCGCTAAGCGTTGTCGTTGCCCGCCAGACAGTCGAACGCCATTCCTACCAATTTGTGTATCTAAGCCATTACTCAGTTGCTTGATGACATCTTGCATTTGAGAGACTTCAAGTGCACGCCACAACGACATTTCATCGTATTCAGCACCAAGCGTCAGATTATGCCTTAATGTATCGTTAAAAAGTATAGGTTGTTGTAAAACAACGGCAATTTGACTGCGTATTACATCGAAGCTGATGTCGTCGGTGGTTTCGCCGTTATAACGAATGCATCCAGAATCCGCTTGATAAACACCAATCAGTAACTGGATTAACGTAGATTTACCACCACCACTCGCACCCACCAAAGCGACTTTCTTACCTGCTGGAATGTGCAGCGATAGCCTATTTAAAACAGTGTTTTCTAATGTGTAAGAGAATGTAACGTCTTCAATGTCGACTGTCACTTCTTGATCTTCATTAAATGGGTTCACTTTACTGATAGGGCGCTTCTCTTCTTCTAACTGAAGAAGGTCGTTGATGCGCTGAAGTGCTGCTTTTGCGCTATACCAAGAGAATTGAATCCCTAACAACTCTTGTACCGGGCCTAACATAAACCACAAGTAACCAAATACCGCGAAAATCTGACCAATCGTTAAGTCACTGAATAACACCATTAGCATCGCGACGGCACGGAAAAGCTCGAAACCTAATAAGAACAGCAGAAACGAAACACGGCCAGCAGCTTCTGATTGCCAAGCGTATTTGTCTGCATCGACTCTCACTTGGTTTGCTTGAACCTTAAGTTCATCGAGAAAGATACGTTCCTTGTTTGCCGCACGCAGTTGGTAAATACCGTCTAAGGTTTCCACTAAACGGTTTTGAAAGCGCTCGAAAGATTGGTTCTCATACTTTTTAAGGTGTTTAACTCTGCTACCTAGTTTACGGGAGAAATAAATCACAACAGGATTGACCAGTAAAATGAACAGTCCTAAACGCCACTCTAACCATAGCAACACGATAGCGGTACCGAAAACGGTTAAGAAGCTAATTATGAACTTAGATAGAGTCGAACCAATGAACTTATCTATTGTCTCTATGTCTGTTATCAGGTGAGCATTAATACCGCCACTGCCTTTGGTCTCGTATTGTCTAATACTAATGCGGCCAAGCTTATCTATCATCTTGCTGCGCATTTGATAGGTAATTGTTTTTGAGACAAGCGTGAATTGACGCCCTTGTAGAATGTTCAACGCTTGGCTAACAGTACGCATGATTATGACTAACAGCAAAGTCAGTGCAATATAGCCAGTTGGTGTCTGCAACGATATTGGAAGTAGATGGTTCATCATCTCTAAGCCAGAAGCCGGCTTATCAAGTAATACTTCATCAACCATTAATGGCATGAGCAACGGGATAGGGACACTAATGAGAGTTGCAAGTATGGCAATAATGTTAGCAAACAGTAATTTGGACTTGTGTTTTTTTACTTGAGTTATTAACCAAGAACGGCTAATAGTGTCTTCTGAATTGGTCATTGTAATGAGAATAAGTCCTATTTAGTTTGATGGCCGCATTTTACTGCGTTCTCTTGATAATGGAAGTCTCAATTTAATTGGAAGTTAATATGAAAATAGAACATTACCAACGCTTAACCAAACAAGCCGTTGCATTAATTGAATCAGAACCCGATCTAACTGCTAATCTAGCTAATATCAGCTCATTATTATTCATGGAGTTGGATGAATTAAATTGGGCAGGCTTCTATTTAATGAAGCAGGACCAATCTAAGGAAAAAGACGAACTTGTGCTTGGCCCATTCCAAGGTCAACCAGCTTGTGTTCGAATTCCGGTAGGGCGTGGTGTGTGTGGAACTGCGGTCGCGACGAATACAGTTCAGCGCATTTATGATGTTCATGAATTCGAAGGACACATCGCTTGTGACGCTGCAAGTAACTCAGAAATCGTTATACCATTTTCGATTGACGGGAAAATTGCGGGCGTTCTTGATATCGATAGCCCAAATGTTGGCCGTTTTTCTCAAATTGACGAGGACGGATTAACATTTTTCATGGCAGAAGTGGAAAAGCTGCTTAATTCGCACGCGAACAAGGCATAAATTATTCTCTTACTGTGGTTTTTCCCAAGCATCTCTCTATAATACGTAAAAATATTTTCTTAATGCTCGCGGAAAACCGCAAAAACCAGGAACCCACATGGAAAACACTGAAAAGTTAAAAAACAGCAAAGAAGTTATCGCATATGTTGCTGAATGTTTCCCTAAATGCTTTACTCTAGAAGGTGAAGCGAAACCACTTAAAATTGGTATTTTTCAAGATCTTGCTGAACGTCTAAATGAAGACGAAAAAGTAAGTAAGACTCAGCTTCGTGCAGCGTTAAGACAGTACACATCATCATGGCGTTACCTGCACGGCGTAAAAGCTGGCGCAGAACGTGTTGACCTAGACGGCAACGTATGTGGCACACTAGAAGAAGAGCACGTTGAGCACGCTAAAGCGACACTTGCAGAAAGCAAAGCGAAAGTTCAGGCTCGTCGTAAAGAACAAGCACAGAAAGCTCGTGACGAAGGCAAAGCGAAAGCTAAAGCGAAGAAAGCTCAACAGCCTCGTCGTCAAGCGCCTAAAGCACCGAAAGTAGAAAAGCCTGTAGAAACACGCGCTTTGAACGCCGATGAATTTATCACTGGTAAAGAAGTAAATGTGAACATGGGTACAGGAAACATGGCTGCGACCATTGTTGAAATCAATAAGGAAGATGTGCGTGTTCAGTTAGCAAACGGCCTACAAATGGTTGTTAAAGCGGAGCACTTGCGCGCTTAAAGGAGATACTCCTACGCATGAAATGCCGTTCAAAATTGACACTGATTGCTGCTGGCTTTTTGCTAGCAGCTTCAGCTCAGGCTCTTGAAGCCAAATTAAATCAGGACGATTTACCTCTACTCGCTCCTGAGGTTCAACACGAAACTGCTAGTAAACGTGTTACTTCACGATTTACTCGTTCCCACTATAAACACTTCAATCTCAACGATGATTTCTCCCAAGCTATCTTTAATCGTTATTTAGAGATGCTGGATTATAACCGTAATATCTTCACTCAAGCTGATATTGACTCTTTCGCTACTTCATCTAAACAAATTGATGACCAACTGAAAGCCGGTAATAACCAAATTGCATTCGATGTTTATAATTTGTCCATGCAGAAGCGTTTTGAACGTTTCCAATATGCGCTGTCTTTACTAGATACTGAGATTAAGTTTGATACTGATGAAAGTATTGAGCTCAATCGTAGCGAAGCGGAATGGCCAAAAGATATCGCTGAAGTGAATGAGCTTTGGAGGAAGCGTGTTAAATACGACGCGTTGAATCTAAAACTTACAGGTAAAGAGTGGCCAGAGATTCAAGAAGTTTTGGAAAAGCGTTACAACAATGCGATGAAGCGTATTACGCAATCGCACAACGAAGATGCTTTCCAGATCTACATGAACGCATTCGCGCGAGAAGTTGACCCTCATACCAGTTACCTTTCTCCAAGAAATGCAGAGCAATTCCAGTCTGAGATGAATCTATCTCTAGAAGGCATTGGTGCTGTACTTCAAATGACAGACGACTACACCGTTATCCGATCTCTCGTTGCTGGTGGCCCTGCGTCAAACAGCAAACAATTGAGTGATGGTGACCGTATTGTTGGTGTCGGCCAAGATGGCGAAGATATTGTTGATGTTATCGGCTGGCGTTTAGACGATGTAGTGCAATTAATTAAAGGACCGAAAGGGACTAAAGTTAAGCTACAGATCTTGCCAGATGGTAAAGATGCAAAAAGTCACGTTGTCACAATTGTACGCGATAAGATTCGCTTAGAAGACCGCGCTGTTAAATCAGAAGTTATCGAGAAAGATGGCAAGAAGATTGGCGTACTCGAAGTACCAAGCTTCTATGTTGGCCTTTCTAAAGATACTGATAAACTGATCACCGAACTTAAAGAGCAAGGTGTCGAAGGTATCATTGTTGATCTGCGAAACAACGGTGGTGGTGCACTAACGGAAGCAACCGAACTCTCTGGTTTGTTTATCAAAGAGGGTCCCGTTGTTCAAGTTCGTGATAGCTACGGTCGTGTAAAAGTGAACAGTGATACTGATGGCGAAATTAGTTATCAAGGTCCATTAACGGTATTGGTGAATCGCTACAGTGCTTCAGCATCTGAAATCTTTGCAGCAGCGATGCAAGATTATGGTCGTGCAATTATCCTTGGTGAAAACTCTTTCGGTAAAGGAACGGTGCAACAACACCGCTCTTTGAATCATATTTATGATTTGTTCGATAAAGAGTTAGGCTACGTTCAATACACCATCCAGAAATTCTACCGAATCAATGGCGGAAGTACGCAAAACAAAGGTGTAGTGCCTGATATTGCTTACCCAACGGCAATTGATCCAGCAGATACTGGTGAAAGTGTTGAAGATAATGCTCTGCCTTGGGATAGCATAGATAAAGCTAACTATTCAGTGTTACAGCGTAACGATGAGCAAGTTGCTGCTTTAACCGCTCAACACCAAGCTCGTATTGCGACAGACATGGAGTTTGGCTTTATCGCGCAAGATATTGAAAAATATAAGGCTGATAAAGATGATAATGACCTTTCTTTGAACGAAAAAGTACGTCAACAAGAGAGTGATGATGGGGATGTGCTTCGTCTAGAGCGTATCAATCAACGTCAAAAAGCCGCTAAGTTAGAGGCATTTAAAACGTTGGATGATATCCCTAAAGACTACGAAGCCCCAGATGCTTATCTTGATGAGTCAGTCGCTATCATGCTGGATATGATAAAGAAATAGACGCTAACGTGCCTTGTTAAAGGCAGCGTTTTTTAAGAAAGCGAGCTTAGGCTCGCTTTTTTTGTGTCTATGATTTGACAGGAATACCTGATTGTAACCGTTGAGACTGTCGCAAAGAACTCTCAATGTTCAGGGTTATTTAGCTCTGTTTTGTGTCGAATAATGACATTTAAGTTACTTTGCACTTAAAATTTAGTGACTTGGATCAAATTTTTTCGCTTTCTATTCATTACGTGCCTAAGCTTAAAGAAAACGAGGGGGCGCGTATGAAATGGATTCTACTATTTTTATCTTGTTTAAGTTTTGTTGCTTTTGGGAGTGAGGTCGCTTCAAGCGAGCAGCAATCAAAAAGTGACAGCAATCTATCTCATTTTGACCTTCCTTTACTGCTTGGTGATTGGTATTTGATGAACCCAGATCCTGAACAAGGTACTGAAAATTTTAGAGCGATAAAGCTAACCCTTGATTCAAATTATTCATTCTCCATTGATATTCAAAAGAAAGACTACAGTGTCGACCATTGGGAAGGCTTGTATAACGCCAATGAAGATACCATTATTTTGGGTTTAAACACCTCTGAACCTCAAGTTTACGCCTATAGCAGTAACCATAATATGTTGAACCTCAACGGTGTCATGTTTACCAAAGCCTTACCGAATGCACTGGCAGGTATTTGGTCGAGTGCTGAGCTTTCAGGTAGCGACCTGCGCGCGAGTAACATTCAAAAAATGGATTTAGTGCTTCAACCTGACTTTGTATTTATGTTCAGAGTGTCCGATGAAGTGGGGAGTGAGGTTGTTCGTCGTGGGGTGTATTACACAGAAGGCGATCAATTGGTGCTTCTGTATGAAAATGGCGAGCACGGCACTCGTTACACATTAAACAGCGACGTCTTGACGCTTCAAGGTGAAGAAGGCGACATGTTTGCAGTACTCAATCGTATTCGATAATGACGAGTTGGATGCGCAAAGTCAGGCTTGTTGATAATATGGCTCACAGTTCATTTATTAGCCGTTCCTTTCTTATTTGGTTGATAAAATAGCAAAACATGGAGGCGTTTTACTACAATGCCTCCTTTTTTCAATATTCCCCTTGTGTTCTTGGCCCTCAACCTTTAGATATATACAGTTAAAATACAATTACGTATAACGATCAAAAGGAACCCGTCATGGCACATACACCTCAAGCCAAGTATCGTAAAGATTATCAATCACCATCTCACACTATTTCTCAAATCGATCTTACTTTCGATTTGTACGATTCAGCGTCCATTATTACGGCGGTGTCTAGTGTTAAGCAAGAGAAAGATAGTTCGACCTTAGTACTTGATGGTGAAGGTTTGACGTTGGTTTCTGTTTTAGTTGAGGGTCAAGAGTGGACGCAATTCGAGCAATCTGAAACTCAACTGACACTGAGCGGACTACCGAAAGATTTCACACTCACGATCGTGACGGAAGTTAATCCTGAAGGGAATAGTGCACTTGAAGGTTTGTATAAGTCGGGTGGCGCATTCTGTACTCAGTGTGAAGCTGAAGGTTTCCGTCGTATTACTTACTACATGGACCGCCCTGATGTATTGGCAAAATTCACCACAACGGTAATCGCAGACAAAGCAGAAAATCCATTCTTACTTAGTAATGGTAACCGTATAGATGAAGGTGAAGCTGAAAACGGTCGTCACTGGGTGAAATGGCAAGACCCACATCCAAAACCAGCGTACTTGTTTGCTTTAGTTGCGGGTGACTTTGATGTACTTCGTGACGCTTACACCACTCAATCAGGCCGTAAAGTTGATCTAGAAATCTTTGTCGACAAAGGCAATTTGGACCGTGCGAACCACGCGATGGTTTCTTTAATTAACTCAATGAAGTGGGACGAAGAGCGTTTCAATCTTGAATACGACCTAGATATCTACATGATCGTAGCCGTTGATTTCTTCAACATGGGTGCGATGGAAAATAAAGGTCTAAACGTATTCAACTCTAAGTTTGTTTTAGCGAACGACCAAACAGCAACCGACACCGACTACCTAGGCATCGAAGCGGTAATCGGTCATGAATATTTCCATAACTGGACCGGTAACCGAGTGACATGTCGCGATTGGTTCCAACTAAGCTTGAAAGAAGGCTTAACCGTATTCCGTGACCAAGAGTTCTCATCTGATCTTGGTTCTCGCGCAGTAAACCGAATCAACAATGTTCGTATTATTCGCGGGCCACAATTCGCTGAAGATGCAAGTCCAATGTCTCACCCAATTCGCCCTGAAAAAGTGATAGAAATGAACAACTTCTACACATTGACTGTATACGAAAAGGGCAGTGAAGTGATCCGAATGATCCACACATTGTTGGGTGAGGAAGGTTTCCAAAAAGGCATGAAGCTTTACTTTGAACGTCACGATGGTACCGCTGCAACTTGCGAAGATTTCGTTGCTGCAATGGAAGATGCGTCGGGCGTTGACCTGTCTCAGTTCCGTTTATGGTACAGCCAATCTGGTACGCCGACGCTTTCTGTTGAAAGTCACTACGACGCAGACAAAAAAGAGTACACGTTAACAACTCGCCAAGTAACGGCTCCAACTCATGAGCAAACGGAAAAGCAAGCTCTGCATATTCCTCTAGACATCGAGCTATACACCGCGTCGGGTGAAGTGATTGGGTTACAATGTAACGGTCAGCCAGTTCACAATGTACTTGATGTGAAAGAAGCGGAACAAACGTTTGTGTTTGAAAACGTTTCAGAGCAACCGATCCCATCGCTACTTCGTGAATTCTCTGCGCCAGTGAAATTGGAATACGATTACTCAGATGAAGAGCTGATCTTCCTGATGGTGAATGCTCGCAATGAGTTCTCTCGTTGGGATGCGGGACAAATGCTGCTAGCGAAATACATCCGTAGCAACGTAGATAACGTTCAACAAGGTCAAAAGTTTGAACTTTCTGCTTCTGTTGTTGATGCATTCCGCGGGGTACTGCTTAGTGATTCACTAGAACCTGCGTTTATTGCAGAAATGCTTTCTCTACCGAGCCATAACGAAGTGTCGGGTTGGTATGAGCGCGTTGATATTGATGCGGTCGCATCTGTTCTTAACTCAATGAAAGTAACACTAGCTGCAGAACTTGAAGACGAGTTAGCGGCGGTTTATCACAGCCATGCACTAACAGAATACACGATCGATCACGATTCGATTGGTAAGCGTACTCTACGTAAAGTTTGTCTAAGTTACTTAGCGCATACTGAAAAGGGTAATGACTTGGTTGTTGCTATGTACCAACAAGCAAACAACATGACAGATACAATGGCTGCAATGGGCGCGGCGAACAGTGCGCAACTACCATGTCGTGAAACCTTGATGGCGGATTACAGCGACAAGTGGAAACACGATGGTCTTGTCATGGATAAGTGGTTTGCATTGCAAGGTTCAAACCCAAGTTCTAATGCACTTGAAGTGATTAAAGCGTCGATGTCGCACCAAGCGTTTAGCTTGAAGAACCCGAACCGTACTCGTAACTTGGTAGGTTCGTTCTTAAACATGAACCCGGTTCAATTCCACGCCAAGTCAGGACAAGGTTATGCGTTTGCGGGCGAGATCCTACGTGAACTGAACAGCAGCAACCCGCAAGTGGCTTCACGTTTGATTGACCCGCTACTTAAGTTCCGTAAGTACGATGATGAACGCCAAGCTCTAATCAAAAAAGAACTTGAGACGCTGAAGAACATGGACAACCTTGCAAAAGACTTATTCGAGAAAGTGGCAAAAGCACTAGAGGCTTAAGTCAGCCGCTTATTCAGGTAACTGATTTATCATAAGAGGTTTTGCTAATAAGCAGTTTACTAGTAACGAAAAGTCATCAGTGGTAGAGAATATCTGCCACTGATTTTTTGTTTCTGGTTTATCGAATTTTCGATAAGCTAGAGCAGTTTCAAGTTCAGTTTCACTTTCAGACATCGTTAAGTGCCAAAAACACCGGCGCTGTATGTTTATACAGGTATCGTATGAATCGCTATATTTTCCAACTTAACATCTCATATCAGCAGTTTTTGGCTAGCTATTCGGGTGCCGCAAGTAAAGTTCAAGTGATAACAACAACAGGGCTACGCTTACAGCTACCTGCAACTCGCTTCAGACCATTTCTTACACAAATAGGGGTTAGAGGGCAGTTTAGGTTAACAACTGACCAAAAAAATAAGTTTATTAAGTTGGAAGCTCTGTAAAGCTTGGCGTGCCTAGTGAGTTAAAGGGAATCTTAATCACATAATCAAACATTTCACCTCTTACCACCTCTAAAACAATTAACTATTTATCAATAATGCTTTTACAATAAATGAATGCATTACCTTTGCTTAACTCGTTAGTAGAACTGGCCTTGAAGGCTTGATTCAAACGCTAGCTTAAGTAAGCCCCCTAATAATAAAATAAAATTCTAATTGTGGAGTGTGACTATGACCGCACGTGAAACTGTGGTTCCAGTTTTACTTGAAAAAGTTTACAAACTGATTCAAGACAAACTTGACCTTGCTCATCGACCTCTCGTAACTCAACTTGCTCAACACTTGTTTAGTAATGTTTCTCACGACGATCTAACTCAGAGAAACGAATCCGATTTATACGGTGCTGTAGTTAGCTTATGGCATCACATCAATGAAAAGAAAGCTGACCAAATCTCTGTTCGTGTTTTTAACCCGACAGTAAGTCGTCAAGGTTGGCAATCTACTCACACTATCGTAGAGATAGTCGTACCAGATAGCCCATTCCTTGTAGACTCTGTAAAAATGGCGCTGACTCGCCTAGACCTTTCTTCTCACCTTATGCTTCACAATCCAACACAAATCTCTCGCTCTGATAAGGGCAGTGTTGTCGGCGTGAGCAATAACGAAGGTGCATTCCAATCGCTTTTCCATATCGAAGTAGACCGTCTTAGCAGCAAAGCTGAAATGACAGCGCTCAAAACGGAACTACTGGATATCTTTACCGATACTGGTTTAGTAGTGAACGATTGGCTGAAGATGGTTGAAAAACTTGAGGAAGTAACGAATCAAGTTGAAAAGCAAAAAGAAAGCATTCCTGTAGACGCTCAACGTTTTGATGAGACGTTGGCGTTTCTTCGTTGGTTAGGCGAGCACAACTTTACGTTTATGGGTTACAAGGAATATGACCTTGTTTCTGTAAATGGCGACACAGAACTACAACCGACCAAGGAGCAAGGTCTTGGTTTGTTTGCGAATTCAGATCGTGTGCGTAACGTTAAGCTGTCTGAGTTTTCTGATTCGGCACGTCTTGAAGCCAAAAAGCCGTATGTACTTATCGTAACCAAGGGCAACACGGCTTCACGCATTCACCGCCCAGCTTACAATGATTACATTGGTATTAAGAAGTTCGATAAGAACGGTAAGGTCATTGGTGAACACCGCTTTACTGGTCTTTACACCTCTGCCGTTTATAACCAAACCGTTGAAACTATTCCTCTTGTTCGCGAGAAAGTAGAGCGTATCTTAGACGCGAGTGGTTACCGTGAAGGTTCATACTCTTACAAAGCTCTGCACAACATTCTAGAAAACTACCCGCGAGATGAACTGCTTCAAGCTCGTGAAGAAGAATTGCTAGAAGTCGGTACTGGCGTAGTTCAAATGCAAGATCGCGATCTTCTGCGTTTGTTTGTTCGCAAAGACCCGTTTGGCCGTTTCTTTAGCTGCATGGTTTACGTTACCAAAGATCGTTACAACACCGAACTTCGTCGTCAAACCCAACGCATCTTGAAGCAGTATTTCGGTTGCGAAGAAGAGGTCGAATTCACGACATACTTCTCTGAAAGCCCACTGGCAAGAACGCACTATATTGTTCGTGTTGATAACAACAACATGGATGTGGACGTGAAAACAATTGAGCAAAATTTAATGGAAGTATCGTCTACGTGGGATGACCGCCTGTCTGAATCAATCGTTGCTAACTTCGGTGAGAGCAAAGGTCTTCCGTTATCGAAAGAGTACATGCGTGCATTCCCACGTTCGTACAAAGAAGACATGATGCCTGGTTCTGCTGTTGCAGATATCGAGCGTCTAGAAGCACTAAGTGAAGACAACAAACTGGGTATGCTTTTCTACCGCCCTCAAGAAGAGGCAGCAGACTCTAAAGCTGTTCGTTTGAAGCTGTTCTACCACAGTGATGAGCCGATTCACCTGTCTGATGTTATGCCAATGCTTGAAAACTTTGGCCTGCGCGTTATTGGTGAATCACCTTATGAAGTGCGCAAGACCAATGGGGTGACTTATTGGATCCTTGATTTCTCGATGCTGCATAAGAGTGACAAGACGATTGATCTTCGTGAAGCTCGCGATCTTTTCCAACAAGCCTTTGCGGCAATTTGGGAAGGAGAATTAGACAGCGATGGTTTTAACCGCTTGGTATTGGGTGCTGCTCTTTCTGGCCGTGAAATCTCAATCTTACGTGCGTATGCGCGTTACATGCGCCAAGTGGGTTTCCCATTTAGCCAACAATACATTGAAGACACATTGTCTCATTACCCAGATCTAGCGAAAGGGTTAGTGAGCTTATTCGGCAAGCGTTTTGATCCTAAATTAAAGGGCAGCGCGAAAGGCCAACAAGATCTTATTAAGAAGATCACTGAACAGTTGGATCATGTAGAAAGCTTGGATGATGATCGTATCATTCGTCGTTACATGGAAATGATCACAGCAACGCTTCGTACTAACTACTACCAGTTAGACGACAACAAACAGTCTAAACCTTGGTTGGCTCTGAAAATGAGACCAAGCGAGATCCCAGATATCCCAGCGCCGGTTCCTGCGTTTGAGATCTTCGTTTACGCACCAGACATTGAAGGTGTGCATCTACGTGGCGGTAAAGTCGCTCGTGGTGGTTTACGTTGGTCAGACCGTCAAGAGGATTTCCGTACTGAGATTCTAGGCCTAGTTAAAGCACAGCAAGTTAAGAACACAGTAATTGTACCGGTTGGTGCAAAAGGTGGTTTCGTTTGTAAGCGTCAGCATACTATGTCTGGCCGAGACGAGATCTTTGCTGAAGGTCAACGTTGTTACAAGCGCTTCATCCGTGCACTACTAGACGTATCAGACAACATCATTGAAGGTGAGGTTATTCCACCTAAGAGTGTTGTTCGTCACGATGAAGATGACCCGTATTTGGTTGTTGCCGCCGATAAAGGTACCGCAACGTTCTCAGATCTAGCAAACTCAGTATCTGCTGAATACAATTTCTGGTTAGGCGATGCATTTGCCTCTGGTGGCTCTAACGGTTATGACCATAAAGCCATGGGTATCACTGCGAAAGGTGGCTGGGAATCTGTTAAACGTCACTTCCGTGAAATGGGCATCAACTGCCAAACAACGGACTTCACCGCTATAGGTGTAGGTGATATGGCGGGCGATGTATTTGGTAACGGCATGCTATTGTCTAAGCATATTCGTATGCAAGCTGCGTTTAACCACATGCATATTTTCATCGACCCGAATCCAGAATCAGCATCAAGCTGGGTAGAGCGTGAGCGTTTGTTCAACCTACCTCGCTCAAGCTGGGAAGATTACAACAAAGACCTGATTTCTCAAGGTGGTGGCATCTTCTCTCGTCGATCTAAGTCTATCTCTCTGACGCCTGAAATTCAGAAAATGCTGGGTACTAAGAAAGCATCAATGGCACCAAATGACTTGATCAAAGCGATCTTGTCTATGCAGGTTGATCTTCTTTGGAATGGCGGTATCGGTACATACGTTAAGTCTTCGAACGAGACTCATACTGACGTAGGTGACCGTGCAAATGACGTGCTTCGTATCGATGGCCGTGACCTGAAAGCTAAGGTTGTTGGTGAAGGCGGTAACTTGGGTATGACTCAATTGGGTCGTATTGAATATGCGCTGACGGGTGGCCGCGTTAATACTGACTTCGTTGATAACGTTGGTGGTGTTGACTGTTCGGATAATGAAGTAAACATTAAGATCTTCTTGAATGGTTTGGTGTCTAATGGTGATCTAACCGTTAAGCAACGTAACCAAGTGCTTGAATCAATGGAAGATGAAGTGGGCGAAATCGTACTAGACGACGCATATTGCCAAGCTGAGTCTATTTCGGTTACTGAGCATCAAGGTGTTGGCTTAGTCAAAGAGCAAATCCGCTTTATTCATACAATGGAAAAAGCAGGGTACTTGGATCGTGGTTTGGAATACATCCCTGATGACGAAACACTGCTTGAGCGTGAAAAGCAGGGCCAAGGCCTAACAAGACCAGAGCTTTCTGTACTCGTCGCTTACGGTAAAATGGTGCTTAAAGAAGATCTTGTTAGTGATGATATCGCTAATGATGAATTCCATGCTCAACAACTTATGCAATACTTCCCAACAGCGTTACGTCGTAACTATTCTCAACACATGGATAATCATCCACTACGTTCTGAAATCATTGCGACGGCACTGGCTAACCAAATGGTTAACGAGATGGGTTGTAACTTCGTTACTCGTCTGCAAGAAGAGACGGGCGCAAATATCGTTGATATTGCCAATGCTTACGCGGCATCACGTGAAATCTACGGTCTTGGTAAAGTCCTGAAGAGCATCCGTGAACTGGACAATGTTTCAAGTTCTGAAGCTCAATATGAATTGATCTACCATGTTCGTCGTACACTTCGTCGTTTGGCTCGTTGGTTGCTAAGAAACCGTACCGGAAAACAGTCAGTGAAAGCATTGATTGAACTTTACCAAGGCGATGTTCTTACTATCACAGAGAAACTGGATGAAAACCTAGTGGCTTCTGAAGTAGAAGAGCATAACGCAATGGCACAGTTATGGATTGACCAAGGCGTAACCCCTGAGTTGGCTAATTCAGTTGCGCGTTTGTCTAGCTTGTACTCGGCACTGGATATATCCACAGTGGCTCGTGAGACAGGTAAAACAGTACAACAAGCGTCGAAGCTTTACTTCAACCTTGGCGACCGTTTGTCTCTGCACTGGTTCTTGAAGCAAATCAATGGTCAAGCTGTAGATAACAACTGGCAAGCGCTGGCACGTGCAGCATTCAGAGAAGATCTGGATTGGCAGCAACGTCAGCTAACTGGCCAAGTGCTTAACTGCGGTTGTGCTTCAGACATCGATGTGATTAAAGCGCTTGATGATTGGATGGAGAGTAACTCTGTTTCTCTACATCGTTGGGAAAGTATCCTCAATGAATTCAAAGTAGGCTCGGTTCATGAGTTTGCCAAGTTCTCAGTAGCACTGCGTGAATTGATGTTATTGAATCTAAACTGCATGTCGACAGATTAGTGATTAGATAAAACGAAAGACATAAGGGCAGGCCATAAGGTTTGCCTTTTTCGTTTCTATAAAGTGGCATCAATAGGTCTAACGATTTTTGACGGACCCACTTCTTTTGACGGACCCACTTCGTGGACACCTTGCTTGTTGTTAAAAGAGTGGGTGGCTGTAATATGGTAGAGACTAGAAATGAGTAAACTGACTGCAGAAACGATAACGTTTGCTTAATAAAGAACCTCATTCGCTAACAAACTCGATTATCTTACCCTTACAGACAGTAATAGATTGAATAGTTGAGTAAATAAGTAAATAATATCGCCCCGTTTACACGGGGCTTTTTTCTATCGGAGGCACAATGCTCTACCGTCTAGCCAGAACTGGCTTTTTCCAACTTGATGCCGAAAAGGCACATGATCTTGCAATTCAAAATTTCAAACGCTTCACAGGCACTCCTATTGATCTTTTGTATCGCCAACAATTACCTAATCGACCTGTAGAATGCATGGGTCTTACTTTTAAAAACCCAGTTGGCCTAGCGGCTGGCCTAGATAAAAACGGCGAATGTATTGATGCATTTGGCGCAATGGGTTTTGGTTTCGTTGAAGTAGGAACGGTAACTCCTCGTCCACAAGCCGGTAATGACAAACCACGTCTGTTCCGTCTTGTTGAAGCTGAAGGTATCATCAACCGCATGGGGTTCAATAACCTAGGCGTCGACAATCTTATTGAGAACGTTAAGAAGTCGAACTACGACGGCATCTTAGGTATCAACATCGGTAAGAACAAAGACACACCAATTGAAAAGGGCGCTGAAGATTACTTGATCTGTATGGAGAAGGTATATCAATACGCTGGTTACATTGCTGTGAATATCTCTTCACCAAATACTCCCGGACTTCGCTCTCTACAATACGGCGAAGCTCTAGACGATCTATTGTCTGAACTTAAAACAAAACAATCTGAACTAGAAGAGAAGCATGGTAAATATGTTCCTCTTGCTCTTAAGATTGCTCCGGATCTAAGTGATGACGAAATTAGCCAAATTTGTGAATCATTGATCAAAAATAAGATCGATGGTGTGATCGCAACAAACACAACATTGGATCGTTCAATCGTTGAAGGCATGAAACATTGCGATGAAGCGGGTGGCCTAAGTGGACGTCCGGTTCAATCTCGCAGTACTGAAGTGGTTCGTAAACTTCACGAAGAACTTGGTGACGCATTACCGATCATCGGGGTAGGTGGCGTTGACTCTTACGTTGCTGCGAAAGAGAAAATGATGGCAGGCGCGAAGCTTGTACAAGTTTACTCTGGTTTCATCTACAAAGGCCCAGGTCTTGTAGGCGACATCGTTAAAAATTTATAGTCCCCGAAAACCAGATCTTTTATAAACCCAGAGCTTTTATAAACAGAGTTATCAAAAAGATTTGGTTATTTTAGGAAAGCTATAATTTGGCATCGTCTTACTAAAAGAGACACTGTAACTCACTGAGTTGTAGACAGAAGCGATAAGAAAGAGGAATTCATTTCCTCTTTTTTTTTGCCTATTGCTCAGTAAAATTACTGTAATTGAAGGTAATTTTGCGTTTTACCTAATGGAATGGTTCAACAGTGTGAGACGAAATGATGCTTAAACCTAGCGATACATGGAGTTGGTATTACGATGAGCAGCAATGTTCATTAATGCTAAACCTCGGAGAGGATATGATTTTCAAAACGAATCTGGTCCGCAATAAGCTGGTGGACTGCGCGTTTAGAGATAATGAATTCACCGTTGATGACGCATCTTCATACCAAACCTTCAAAGAACAAATTTCTGGCTTAGAACTGTCTGAGCCTCGCCAAGCTGAACTCGCACTATATTGTGTGGCAGCAAAGCGCTTCCACAAGCCTGTACAGCCTAAAAGCTGGTTCTTCGATTCACAAGGCGCTGGCCACGAATCTCCTCAAGAAGGGGATATCGTACAAATGAATAACGAGCATAGCCTAGGTTACTTCATTGTACTGGAAGTGGGAGAGTGTGCGAGCCTATGTGCATTTGTCGACTTAGAAGAGTTTCTGCTCACACCTTCAAAAGGGTTAAGCTTTGGAGACTCGATTAAGGTGATGCACGATAGGATGGTAGACGCGAACTCTATTCTTCATTTTCACCATACACATATTGCAATGGTCGGTTAATTCCCCAGTTTAGTTCATCATTTCTAACACACATTGCAACGCATAAACCTATCAAACCTTCCTTAGAATCGGCTCAATAGCCGATTTTTTTGTGCCTAAAAAACCTCATCCAGATAAATACATCACCGCTTAACTATTTAATTAGTGAACTTGTGACTGTTTTTTCATCTTAATTTCTGCCTATTTTCATCGCCAGAAGTGTAAATTACCCCCCCTTTATTCCCTGTTTTTGTGCTTTTGTAGCTAACTTTCAGCCTTAAGTTGGGGTTGGTGTATACCAAATTTAAGGTGAATATAAATTCACACCGCCGCATTGGTCGATGTTTGGTCATAAATTGTGCTGATTCGATAAGTCTTATGTTCTAAGGGGATGTGGGTAAGCGATCGCTTCATGACTGTGTGTTTGCTAGCCAGTTAGTCGAAAGATTCAATGAAAAGACAAGTTTAGTGTGATGCTCTAATAACAAATTCAGGTATAATCGAGCTAATTTTTATCAATAAAAGAACACTATGAATCAATATCTAGCGGTTACCTCAAACGGCCTTGAGAATTTATTAGTTGAAGAACTAACCCAACTAGGGATTACAAATGCAAAACCTGTTCAAGCAGGTGTTAAATTCAAAGCGACCAATGAGCAAATTTATCGTTGTTGTTTATGGAGTCGTTTGGCTTCTAGATTTGTACGTGTCCTTTCTGAATTCACTTGTATGGACGACATGGATTTGTACCTATCAACCACCGCGGTTAACTGGGTAAATCAATTCCATAGCTCTAAGCGTTTTGTTGTTGACTTTAACGGTACAAACAACGAAATCCGTAATAGCCAATACGGTGCGATGAAAGTAAAAGATGCCGTTGTTGATAGCTTTGAGAAAAAGTCTTTGCCTCGTCCGTCTATCAGCAAGGAAAATCCAGATATTCGTATTCACGTTCGTCTACATCGTGATAAAGCGATTCTTGGTGTTGATATGGTAGGTAGCGGTCTTCACCAACGTGGTTACCGTCCAGAATCAGGCCGAGCACCATTGCGTGAAACCCTTGCTGCTGCGATTCTTCTTCGTAGTGGCTGGGATGCGACTAAGCCTTTCCTAGACCCAATGTGTGGTTCAGGTACGTTAGTGATTGAAGCGGCAATGATGGCTGCGAACATGGCTCCAGGTGTTAAACGCCAGAAGTGGTGTTTTGAATCACTAGAAGATTTTGAACCAGAACTGTGGGCTGAAGTGAAAGCTGAAGCGAACGTTCAAGGTCGTCGTGGCGTTAAGAAAGTAGAGTGTAAGTTCTATGGCTACGACAATGACGAGCGCATGATCAAAACAGCGCGTGACAATGCTCGTCGTGCTGGTGTTGAAGAGCTGATTGAATTCGAAGTAGGCGATGCTGCAAAGCTTAAGCGTCCTACAGAGTTTACTGATGGTGTGATTGTTTCAAACCCACCTTATGGTGAGCGTCTTGGCACAGAGCCGGGTCTTATTGCACTTTACACGGCATTCGGTGCACAACTTAAAGCGGAATTTGGCGGTTGTAACGCGTCTATCTTCTCTAGTTCTGACGAACTGCTTAGCTGCTTACGTATGCGTGCAGACAAACAGTTCAAATTGAACAATGGTGCGTTACCGTGTCACCAAAAGAACTACTCAATTTCAGACCGTCCGATGTCAGAGCGTCCAACGGGTGAACAAGAGCAACTTATTGCTCCAGACTTCGCAAACCGTCTTAAAAAGAACATCGGTAAAATTGGCAAGTGGGCTAAGAAAGAGCAATTAGATTGTTACCGTATCTACGATGCGGACTTACCAGAATACAATGTAGCGATTGATGTATACCCAGGTCACCTAGTGATTCAAGAATACGCAGCACCTAAAGATGTACCGGAAGAGAAAGCAAAACGTCGCTTAACCGATATCATCCGTGCTTCTATTCAAGTCACTGGCGTTGAAGCAAACAACGTGGTTCTTAAGGTTCGTCAGAAGCAGAAAGGCCGATCTCAATATCAAAAAATGGCTCAAGACTCCTCTAACCTAGAAGTGAACGAATACGGCGTTAAGCTGATTGTTAATCTTCATGACTACTTAGATACGGGCTTGTTCTTAGATCATAAGATCACTCGTCGTCGTATCGGCGAAATGGCTGCAGGTAAAGATTTCCTTAACTTATTTGCTTACACAGGCAGTGCCTCTGTTCATGCTGCTGTGGGTGGCGCACGCTCTACAACAACCGTTGACATGTCTAATACTTACCTTGAGTGGGCAAAGCAGAACATGGAGCTTAATGGCCGTGTTGGTCGTCAACATCAGTTTGTTCAAGCTGACTGCTTACAGTGGTTGGTTAAAGAGCAGGGTTCTTACGACCTGATCTTCATTGATCCCCCAACGTTCTCAAACTCTAAGCGTATGGATCAATCTTTTGATGTTCAGCGTGATCACATTCAATTGATGGAAAACCTTAAGCGTCTTCTTCGTGAAGAAGGCACGATTGTGTTCTCTAACAACAAGCGTCACTTCAAAATGGATGTAGAAGGCCTAGAAGCGTTAGGTCTTAAAGCTCAAAATATCTCAGCTAAGACGCTTCCATTGGACTTCTCTCGCAATAAGCACATTCATAACTGCTGGTTGATTACTCATAAGTAGTTAAGAGATTGTATAAGGATATATAGTGCTGACTCTCTACAGTACAGAAGGGTGCCATCTATGTGAGATGGCATTCCAACTCACGGAACAGTTAAACATTAGCCATCACGTCAACGTTGTCGACATTGCATTTGATGATGAGCTCTTTTCCCGTTACGGGGTCACTATTCCGGTGCTCAAATTTGAAAGCTCTGACTTTTCTCAAAGCTCAGAGCTTAACTGGCCATTTGGCTTGTTAGAACTTAATGATTGGTTAAAAAAGAATGGCATTACTTACAATTCATAACGGGCAATTAGCGTTTGGCGATCACCCGTTATTAGATCGTGCGGACTTTGCACTGCAAGAAAACGAACGTGTGTGTTTAGTAGGGCGCAATGGCGCGGGTAAGTCTACGTTGATGAAAATCCTGTCAGGGAACATCATCATGGACGACGGCAAGATGCAAATCACACAAGATGTGGTTGTGTCTCGCCTTGAGCAAGATCCACCGCGTAATGAAGAAGGCACCGTTTATGATTACGTTGCTGGTGGCCTAGCGGAAATCGGCGAACAGTTGAAGATCTACCATGATCTTTTGGATCTCATTGGTACTGACCCTAGCGAAAAGAACTTAAATCGTCTTACTCGTGTGCAAGAGCAGTTGGATCATGCCAACGCATGGCGTTTCGAAGATCGCGTAAGTAACGTAATGGCGGCGCTTAAACTCACTGCTGAAACAAAACTGACGGATTTGTCTGGTGGTTGGCAACGTAAAGCGGCGCTTGCTCGTGCGCTTGTATGTGACCCAGACGTGCTTCTACTCGACGAACCGACTAACCACCTAGATGTTGCGACAATCGAATGGTTAGAAGGCTTCCTGAAAGATTTCCGTGGTTCAATCATCTTTATCTCGCATGACCGTGCTTTCATCAAATCGATGGCAACTCGCATTGTTGATCTTGATCGCGGCAAGCTGAGCTCGTTCCCTGGCGATTACGAAAACTACTTGCTAGAGAAAGAAGAAGCGTTACGTGTCGAAGAGATGCAGAACGCTGAATTCGATAAAAAGCTTGCTCAAGAAGAAGTGTGGATTCGTCAGGGCATTAAAGCTCGTCGAACGCGTAACGAAGGTCGTGTACGTGCACTTAAGAAGTTGCGTGAAGAGCGCATCAATCGTCGTGAAGTGCAGGGTAAAGCGGTTATTCAGATCGATGATGGTCAACGTTCAGGCAAGATTGTATTCGAAGCAGAGAATCTTAACTTTGGTTTTGAAGGCAAAGAGATTGTTAAAGATTTCAGCTTCAACATTATGCGTGGTGATCGTATTGCTCTGATCGGCCCTAATGGCTGTGGTAAGAGTACCGTACTTAAACTGCTTCTTGATCAGCTGAAGCCTGATTCTGGCCGTCTGCATTGTGGTACTAAACTTGAAGTGGCTTACTTCGACCAATATCGCGAAATTCTAGACCCTGAGAAGTCAGTAATTGACAATCTGGCGGATGGTAAGCAAGAAGTGACAGTAGGCGGCCGTGAGCGCCATGCACTGAGCTACCTACAAGATTTCTTGTTCTCTCCTAAACGTGCTCGCACTCCTGTGAAGGCACTGTCTGGTGGTGAGAAAAACCGTCTGTTATTAGCTCGTATTTTCCTTAAGTCGAATAACTTATTGATTCTCGATGAGCCAACCAACGATCTAGATATCGAAACTTTGGAACTTTTAGAAGATTTGCTTGCCAACTATCAGGGTACGCTTCTTTTAGTGAGCCACGATCGACAGTTTGTTGATAACACGGTTATGACAAGTTGGATATTTGAAGGCAACGGCGTTGTTGAAGAATTTGTTGGTGGTTACCACGATGCTCAGCAACAAAGAAAGCAGGCTATAGAGTACCGACAGGTTGAAAAGCCATCAAAGCCAGAGAAAGTAGTTGAGGAAACTCCCAAAACTGCGCCAGTTAAGGCTAAAGCTAAGAAGTTATCGTATAAGCTACAACGAGAACTAGAAGCGCTACCTTTGCATTTGGAAGAATTGGAAACTCAAATTGAAACTCTTCAGGAAGAAGTCAACGATCCTAGCTTCTTTTCAAAATCTGTAGAGCAGACACAACCAGTATTAGATAAGCTATCTGCAGCAGAGCAGGAGCTTGAAGTTGCTTTTGAGCGCTGGGAAGAGCTCGAGGCACTACAACAGGAAAGTTAAGAAGTAATCATGACTTGTAATAAATTTAAATTAACAACAGTTGCAGCCTTAGTTTTGGCTGCAACTAACGCGAATGCTGCACTGTACAAGGTAGTTGAAGTCGCGACTCCTAGCTCAATTGTCGGAGCTTCTGAAACGTTTGGTGTCGCGATTCAACCAGCGGCGGTTACCGGAACTGAAAGTTGTTTTACCACTGGTACTATCGGTGGTGTCGCTTGTGATAGCTTTAAGCTAGCAGGTGAAACACGTAATTCGCTTGAAGCCATTAGTTACCGTGAAGAAGTTCCTTTCGCTATGGATGCTGTCTTCCAATATTTACAAGAGTTCGATGACTTCAAAAACTATTGTAACCGTGAACTAAGATATTCCACATGTGAAAGCTGGGCGAAAACTCGCTGGGAAGATACTTGGTTTAAGGAAAGAAACAACCTGAGTTATGTAAATGCAAAGGCATTTATAGAAGACGGGGCAATACTCGATACTCGCAATACAGTGATCAACTCTCTAGATAAAGATGCCAACCCACTCGGTGTTAAGTCTGAGGGAACCATCCGAAACAATGCAATATTTACAACGACAGCCAAGCCTGCAGGATCTTCTGAGACTCGAGCATGGAAAGCCATCACAGCGAGTAATGGTACTGTTTACAATGTAGGTAGTGTTTCTACTAGTGAAACCATTACGGAGACGTCAACGCCGGATCCTGTATTTAGTTCAAAAGCTGCTATTTGGGATGGTACGAATACCAAGCAAATCGATTGGACTCGTGGTGGGACTGCTAGACAAGGCGATTACTATGCTCAAGGTAGCATGCGTTCAATTGCCGAATCGGATACTAAGTTTTATGGCGTAGGCTACAATACTGTTGATGGTAGTGGTGATCTGCAAGATATGAATGCATCTGTATTCATCAGTAAATCTCTGGACTTAGCTGACAGCGCGAATACTTGGACGACCAAATCAATTGAGGGGGCTAAGGTCAACTCTAACTCGTCTAATGATTACAAATACAGTAACTCTGTAGCGACCGATATCAACAAAAACTTGTTTGTTATTGGTAACTCTAAGCGTAATGGTCGAGTGCCTGAAAATGGTAGCGCAGGCAGCAAGATGTTTGTTGTTACTGATGCTTCAGTTGCGACTCCAACAGCGACATACCTAACGGGTGGTATCTTCTTTGCTGGTTCGAGTGGTGAAGCTAGAGCAGTTAACAACTTCAATGAAATTGTTGGTCAAGTTGACGCAGAAACAACGCGTGAAGTTGATGGAAGTGAGCGTAGACACCGCGGCTTTATTTATCCATATCAAGCAACGGGTACTGACCCATCAAGAATTGATCTGTTTCAGAACAAAGCTTGGTGGCTAGACGATCTAACTAATGATGGCAACGTTTCTGGAGAGAACAACAAGTTCCGAATCATTGATGCTTCAGGCATCAACGATGCGGGTGTTATCTCTGCGACGGCTATCAAATGTGTTGTTGGCGGCACACCTAAACCATACGATACAACGTCTCACAACTCATACTGTGGCGGTGCTGCGTCTAATGCGGTTGAAAAGGTTGTTGCGGTTAAATTGATTCCTATCGAAGGTAAAGGTAAGAGCGATATCCAAGCTCGTAGTACTGATACAGCAAAGGTCGATCGTAAAGGCGGTAGCTTAGGTTGGTTCGCTTTGACTGTACTCGGCTTATTAGGGTTCCGTAGAAAATTTAAATAATTTCATCTCTTGAGCCCGAGTTCACAATTCTGAATTCGGGCTTTTTTTTCGCCTTGAGAAAAGTGAAAAACTGGTCGATTCTTAAAGTTGGAGTCACAAAAACTCCGCAAAGTTGTAATCATTGTATGTTAGTAAATAGAACACCCGTATGAGGACTGCACTATGAAGAGACAAAAGCGTGATCGACTAGAACGAGCACAATCTCAAGGCTACAAAGCTGGTATAAACGGTAGGTCACAAGAAGCTTGCCCATATAGCCAAATGGATTCTCGGTCTTATTGGTTAGGTGGTTGGCGTGACGCCAAAGGTGATAAGCAATCAGGTCTCTATAAATAGATAGGGCGGAACATATTCAAAGATCAAGGCTCCATTGTTGTACAGCAGTGGAGCCTTGTTAGTTTCTGAGTGGGCACATAATTTAGATAAAATAAATGTAATGGCGTAGAGAGCTAGTGCTTAAGCTGATAGTGATAGTGGAATACATAGTTGCTGGTGGACTAATACAGTACAGTTTCGGGATAAGAAAGTTTGTTTAACCAGTACACTCTAGTGCACTATAACTAAATTTATTGGAGTGAAAATAAAGCAGCCATTGGCTGCTTTATTAAAATCTAACTGCGTTATTCTAATTAAACAGTTGGATTAGAATGCTGACGTATCTTGGAAAAGGCCAACTTTCAAATCTTTAGCAACATAAATCTCTTTGCCATCAACAAGTACGCGACCATCTGCAAGGCCCATAACTAGGCGACGGTTAACAACACGCTTCATGTGGATTTCGTAAGTCACTTTTTTCGCAGTAGGTAGGATTTGACCAGTGAATTTCACTTCGCCTACACCTAAAGCACGGCCTTTACCTTTGCCGCCAACCCAACCAAGGTAGAAGCCAACAAGCTGCCACATTGCATCAAGCCCTAGACAACCAGGCATTACTGGGTCACCAGGGAAGTGACAGTCGAAGAACCATAGGTCAGGAGTAATATCCAGTTCAGCAAGAATCAAACCTTTACCGAAATCACCTTCAGTCTCAGACATTTTAGTGATGCGATCCATCATCAACATGTTCGGTGCTGGTAGTTGAGGACCTTCAGGCCATAGTTCGCCTTGGCTTGATGCTAGAAGATCTTCGCGAGTGTAAGAATCACGTTTGTTTTGCATTATCAATTACTCCAATTTTTGATAGGTGCATATTAGTGAACAGGTGTACGCTAAACAAGTCCGATCAGTACTAGACAAACCAGTTTTTAATGCGTCCAACAATTCCAATAGGGTGCTCATGTCTTTCAAAGTTTTCAATACGTTCCGCAATTTTGCTCAGAACGCTTTCTTGTTCATCGTCTCTAAATGGTTTGTTCATAATAAGAGGAATAGCTTCATCTACATTAGAGACAGACCAAATATGGAATTCTTTGTTTTTGATGCTTTCAATTAGGTCAGGCTTCAGAGCAAGATGTCGTAAGTTAGATCTTGGAAGGATCACACCTTGTTCGCCAGTTAACCCGTTGTGTTTACACACATGATAGAAGCCTTCGATTTTCTCGTTTAGCCCACCAACTGCTTGTACACGACCGAATTGGTCGACAGCACCGGTTACCGCTATTTGTTGATTGATAGGGTATTCCGACAAAGCACTGACCAAAGAGCAAAGCTCAGCAAGAGAAGCACTATCGCCATCAACTTCGCAGTATGATTGCTCAAACACAACAGAAGCCGCATAGGGCAGCGGATCTTCAAGGTTTAATGCGCTGCTTACAAATGCTTGCATGATCATCATGCCTTTGGCGTGAAGGTTACCACCGAGTTCCGCTTTGCGTTCAACGTCGGCAATATCACCATCACCAAAGTGGATAACACATGAAATTCGGGCTGGTTCGCCATACGATACAGGGTGTCCTGGTACATCGATAACCGTCAGACCATTAACTTGTCCAACTTGTTCACCCTCGGTTTCGATAATAACTTGGCCATCTCGAATATCATCAAGAGCACGTTCAGGTAAGTACGATTCGCGGTTGTATTTGTGTTGTTGTGCTTGCTGAATATGGTGACCATCGATCTCATCATGGTCGGCTTCAATCAAAGCTTCGTTCAATAACGCATTGTGCCAAATCGGGCATAACGGTATATAGCTTTGGTCTTCAGTTTCTCTCGCACCTGCAGTAAGAATGCCTGTCACCGCCTGTTGCGTGATGTTTGGCAATTCATAACGTTGTTGGAGCCATTTAAGGTAACCAAGATATTGCGTCAGCGTCTCTTCTGTTAGCTTTATGTCTTGTTCAATTTCACTGAATAGGCAGAAGCCGGTTTGAATATCACTGTCTAGGTAATCAAGATCGCCGAGTTGAGCTCGGTCTCCAACCACAATCAACTTAATATTGTAGGTAAGCGGTAAAGATGGAGATTGGTTTAAGTGTTCAGGGTTGCTACTGATGGGCTCTACGGCTTCACCAAGAAGTGCAGATTTAAGCAGTAACCAGCTTCCCGGGTTTGCTAGAATCAAGTTGGCTGAAACAATCAGATAACCATTGTTCGCTCTAGCCAGTAAGCCAGGCTTTGTCGCAACGACTTGGCCGTCTTTTGATTGAACTTGGTCAAACAGAGAGACAGCATTTAAAGACTCAGTTTTTATTACTGGTAACGTGTGATCATCTAGAGCAGTTACTAAAGATTCAACAATCATTTGACGATAGATCGAATTGTCCGGAGCGTTGACAAGTAAAACACGCGAAAGATTGGACAAGCGGACAAAGCGGGTTAGCGCATCGTTGAATCTATGTTGAATGTCTGAAAATGGGAAAGGCGAGATGTCAGGGAATTGCTCTAATTGAGCGCTATATTCGTCGTACTGAGGCGTAACATGTCGCCAATCTACTAGAGTCATTTAAGTTTCTGATTATGATAATGAGGTAGGGAGTATATAGAAAAACCGATCTCGCTTGTAGCTCTATGTTGTAGTTACTAATCACTAAGCTAATATAAGTATGATCTTGGTCTATTCTTTCAAGACAACAATTGTTAAATAGCCTATTTTGGGTTACGCTGTCACTAGGATTAACTCTCGAGATTAGACATGAAATATCAGCAACTTGAAAACTTGGAATGTGGTTGGAAATGGAACTATCTAGTCAAAAAATGGAAAGAAGGCGAGTCGATCACCTGCCATATTGATTCAAGTGAAGCTGACGTTGCTGTACAAGCCTTATTGAAGCTTGAACACCAACCAACAGGTGTTCTTGAGTGGATATCTGACAACATGTCTCCTGAGCTCGATAATAAGCTTAAGCAAGCGATCCGAGCTAAGCGAAAGCGTCACTTTAATGCTGAACAAGTTCACACCAAGAAAAAATCAATCGACCTTGATTATCGTGTATGGGAAAAGCTATCCCAGCGTGCGAACGAGCTAGGTTGTACGCTATCAGATGCCATCGAGTATTTGGTAAGCGAAGCATCTCGTAGTGAACAGGCCAGCAAGACAGTAACCAATCTTAAAGAAGATTTAAGCAAGCTCCTTTCTGACGATAAATAATCATCAACAGTAGTGGTGACATTATGATGTATGTAATCTTAATCGGTGCAGCGTTGGTTTTTTGGTTAGTTGCGGTTGATAGGCCGGTATTGAAAATCAAATTTAACGATGGGGCGATCGAACAAGTTAAAGGTCATCTTCCACCGAGCTTTAAGCACAACCTTCAAGAGATTGGCCACAACAACACTTTTAAAGGTGAATTAAAAGTGTACGCAAAGCGTTCTGGTTATAATCTCAAGTTCACAAAGGATGTACCTAAGAACGTGCAACAACGTATCCGTAATGTATTCCCGCATAACGGCTTCAAATCTAAAGGCTCAAAGAAGGCGTAATGGTCAAGAATTACGTCTTATCTTGTCAATCTTCATACTAAGTTAGTTCTTCGCTTGCCTTAGCCATCGTCATACTGTTCTCAGTTCCAATAAAGGAGAACAGTATGAGATATCTAATCCTTTTGTTGTTTTTTTCATCCCCAGTCGTATTTCCCGACGATGCATTGGTTAATCCCGTAGCCAAAAAAATCAAAGCCACGGTCATGAAAGGACTAAAAAAGAGCAATGTTGAAATCGATGGTTATTGTGACCTGATGATTGAAATGAAGCACTCCAAAGGTTATACAAAAATCAAGAGAGTGAGAACGTCCGGCGATAGTAAAGCTTGTAGACAGGCGAAACAGCACTTACCAACCAAGAAAAAGTTCAAATATAGTTTTCCAGAAAAGTACATCCGACTTCATATCACAAACTGACCATTATGATGCACTATAACTAAATAATATTAATTTGATTGACTAAAACGTCAATGAATACGAGTGAATTACGGTGATCTGAGTTAGATTTCAGTATGTTGTACTGTCACTTGATATAACAATATGTCTCGTAGGGCGTTCATTTTACTGATATCTATTTAACCGAAGGTGCCAAATGTACACGAATCTTGTTTAGCGACAGCGTGTTTAACGGGGATGCCGAGGTGTTGGCAAGTCATTAGTACCTTTAGTTTTCTATCGGCAGGAGCATGTTCTGAGAGAATCACAGAGCTTATACACTCTTTATTCAGATACAGCTTGTTGCCAATAATCTCTTCATTGGGCAGTACCCAGCGATATTCTTTTTCGTAACGCCAGTTTGAATGTTTGATTCCAAGTACGCTCACGGCTAATTTCGATGCTTTTGACTTAACTAGCGAAGGAGAACTAAGCATGCTTGGGTTGTCAGTATACTGAACTTCAAAGCAATTGAGATCTGCCTCACCGTGATAACAGTTAAGATCATACTCAATACACATACCTTTAAAGTTATCGCCATACTGAGACCAAAGTATGGGATGGTCATTCGATTGAGAGAAGCACATAACCTTGAAGTCATTCTGAAGTTCTTTGTTGAACAGGTGATGAGATTCAAAAGGGTTATTAAAGGTCTTAGCGGAATCAAACCACAACGAACACTCGGATATCGATTGTATGTTTCTATCGTGAAGAGATCTGAACTTATAAAGTTTAGGCAACATATCAAACACCTGGTTTACAACATTGTCTGATGTTAACACTATAATTCATAATGTAAGCGTGAATGCATAGTGTTTGCTTGCTTAGTCACCAAGTTTAATCATATAACTGATTGATAGATCAAAATTTAAACACGAAATAGCAGCCTGTTTGAGTGATTTATCTTGCAATAGCGCTGGTTTTTTTAATAAGTTGCAACGTAACTTTATATTGGTGGAAGAATAGGTCTATATTTGGAGGCAATGTAAAGGAAGTTAAGTGAACCAATAATGATAAATCCGACCTCAAAGAGATCGGACTATTTGCAATGTTAGGCTAGTTGACCGCAATAAATTGGTCTAGCCATTGAAGGAACTTTAGAAATGGTATCGTGCACCAATGTATGCTGTTTTGGATGAAACATCGATGGACTCTATTTCAATATGTGCAGAGCGGTAACCGATATGAACGTCGATGTTATCGGTAATTATTGCGCCAAATTCTCCACCGATTTGGTAAGCGGCCTCAGATTCAGAAGCTGAGAGCCCAAAGGCTTTGATTTCCGTATCAATAGATCCAACGCCTGCTAACAGGGAGACATACAAATCCAAGACGTCGCCTTTAACGATGAATTTGGGTTTAACATTCACGAAGAAGGCTTGGCCTTCCATATCCATCATTTGAGCAAAGTTAACTTTGCCAATTTTTCGGTACTCCGCTTCTAATCCCAGCTTTACTACATCGTGTGTATTGAACTCATAACCGCCAACTAAGTTATAACTCAAGTCAGCTAGATCAGAAGAATCTTCAATTTTGCTACCGCGGTATTCTAATTCGGTTTCATTATAAAATCCGACATCTACACCTGCATAAAAATGACCAAGCTCTTTAGCTGCTGTGTCATTTTCATTAGCAAGCGCGTATGAACTCATGCCAAAAGCGGTGAATAGTGATAGGGCAACCATACCGATTTTCATATTAAGCCTTTTATATAATAAGTTATTGATTCCTTGAATACCTTACCAAATGTAGAGCTTTAAACTAATAATGGTTTTGTGTAACCATCTGATTTTATGAACTTATTATCGATATAAACATCAATACGAAGCAACATGATTTGATTTTCGCCATATTGCTTTATGTTTAAGCAATCAATATGCCTTTAGCCGAATACAACAAAGTGGCGGGTAGGGAAACTGCTCAATCAAAACAAAGCTGAGGCGTTAAAGCGTAAAGATGAACTCGAAAATGAGAAGCATCAGGCGAGGGTGCGTCGATTGCAAAATGGCGAAGAGCAGGCCAGTAGCCTTGATGACATCAGCATTCGAGATAGGGGATTTAAGGATGAATTTATCCTGTTAGTCGTCTTCGTACCACTCATCTTGTCTTTCATTCCCAATTACGCGCCATATGTAGAACAAGGCTTCAATGCACTGCAGAACATCCCTAACCCTTATTGGTTTGTCTTAGGTGCTGTTGTGGTCGATACGCTAGGCATGCGTGCCATGGTGCGATACCTACTTGAATACTACGCTTCTCGATGGAAAACGAAGTGATGGCTTATCTCGAAGCGTTAATCATTGCATTAATTACAGGTGGAGTCTCAAGCCTTGGCACGATTGCGGCTTTAAAAACAGACATCAATTGGATAAAGCGAGTGCAACAAGACCAAGAGCAACGGATACGAAAATTGGAGATACCTTATGAAAGAACACAAATGCAAGGGACGTCGACCAAACGGCCAACTTAAGAAAGGTTACACACTCAAGAACGGGCGAGTGGTGATGGCGAACACCACACGAAAACGCTACAAGAAACGCCGATAAAACCAACCTATTAAAAGAGCCATGTTCTTATGAAAGTGGCTCTTTTGACATCTCATCTATAAGAGCCTCCCTCTTTAGCATCTAGTTTCACATCTAATGACTTAAATCACTGTTATAGATAGGGTTAATGATTATAATCAGGTTCCTTAAATAAAATTGCCTTGATGAAAAAGAGTTTGGGCTAGATGAGGTAAGTTTTATGGGGTTACTACCTCCTGAGAATACATTAGAAGATGTAAAAATTAAGATAAAAAAATCGTACCATAACTCTAATGTAGGTTTGATCAAACAAGTGGTGCTAAAAGAAGGGCCACAAGCTTTTAGAATAGCTACGCTGTTAGAAATATTAGGTAAAGACAAGAAATCTGTTCATCATTATTCGTTAAAAATTGATCAAATAGATCGTTCTAAACAAGCGGTGTTTTTCAAGGTAGTTGTCATCATTTGCTTGCTTATTAAGCAGCTTCTCTTTCTGGATTTAAGTGAACGTCACCAACAGGTTCACAGTTTCTGATATCACCTGGCCAGCGTTCAGGGTTTAGCTCTTTCGCAGTGAGTAATACCTCCGCTCGGCGCTTCAAGATCTCTTTATCTTTTCCATTGTGACGCTCTGAAGGCGTGACGTAATTCAGCTTACTGTGCTTGTGCTCGGTGTTGTACCAGCGTACGAAGGCTTCAACCCAACTTCGACTACTGTCGATTGTTTCAAAGCCCTTTGTTGGCCAGCTTGGCATGTACTTTACCGTGCGGAACAATGACTCAACATACGGGTTATCATCACTGACTCTTGGGCGACTATACGATGAAGTAATACCTAACTCTTCCATTTTAGCTTTGAACGTCAACGACTTCATCGGCGCACCATTATCTGAGTGAAGAACCAGAGCTTGATTGAAGCACTGCTCTCGCATCAACGTTCGTTGCAGAAGTTGTGACGCCAGCTCACCGCATTCATGCTCATACACCTCATAACCCACGATTTTTCGACTGTAGATATCCTCGATGACATACAGGTAATAGTGTTGGCCTCGAACTTTTGAAGGTAAGTAAGTGATATCCCATGTATAGACTTGGTTCGAATCTGTAGCTGTGTAACTTGTTGGTTTCGCACGCTTCTGCCTACTTCTTTGACGACCTCGTTTGTTTAGTTGCCCCTGTGCACTCAGTATCCGATAGTAACTTGACTCAGAGGCGATATACTCACCTCTATCAAGCAGTGTCGGGACGATTTGAGTCGGAGGTAAGCTTGCGAACTCAGAGCGGT